>PWLM01000235.1 GCA_003560495.1 Bacillus sp. (in: firmicutes)
ATATTTCCATACGAAAAATCAGATACTCTTCGAGAGCTTGCACTATTCCCGGATCAAGTAGCATCCCTTCAGAAACTTATACATAGCCCCCATGGATTAATCCTTTTATGCGGCCCGACCGGAGCCGGCAAAACAACAACCTTGTATTCACTGCTTCAGGATAGAATGAGCAGTGCAAAAGAAAATATCATGACACTGGAAGACCCCGTGGAAAGACGGGAGAATGGTCTTCTTCAGATGGAAATTAACGAAAAAGCAGGAGTAACCTATGCATCAGGTCTTAGAAGTCTGCTGAGGCATGATCCTGATTTAATTGTAATAGGAGAAATAAGAGATGAAGAAACAGCAGCTATTGCGGTCAAAGCGGCAATGAGCGGTCACCTTGTGATATCGAGCCTTCACAGCAGCTCCACTGCCGGAGCTCTCAGAAGGCTTAAAGACCTTGGTATTGACGAGGCAGATCTTCAGGAAGTTCTGTGCGGAGTGGCAGCCCAGAGACTTGTTGATGTGAAGTGTCCCTTCTGCACCGGGGAGTGTTCGATCCACTGCCGCAGAAGAAGACTTATACGCCGGAAGGCGATCTATGAAATATTAATGGAGGAAGAACTGCAGGAAGCTTTTGATAATCTTAAAAAAGGGTCCGGAAAAAAAGTGCCCCGGATCGATCTTGGAACTCTTATGAAGAAAGGCATAGCTGTCGGATATATTGCAGAAGATGAGTGGAAGCGTTTCGGAAAAGGAGCTTACTTGTGAAGAAGCTTTTTAAAAATGATTACGAAAGAGGAAAGCTGCTTGTAGATATATCTGTTCTTCTGAAGGAAGGCTATAACATTAGTGAAGCAATAGAACTGTACGCTGCCTTCTTGATGGAGGATAAACGAGAGTGGCTTCTTCACGTTTATAATGAGATGGAAAAAGGAGATACGTTTGCGGATCAGCTTTTTGAAGCAGGGTTTACAAAAGAAATTATTAACTTTATTCGAATGCTGGAAACATACGGATCTTTTCAAAAGGCACTTTCCCAATCCGGGTATTTACTGCTGAAAAGGCATGAATTGAAAAAGCAGATGTAGTCCGTCCTTCATTATCCGCTGGCACTTTCTGTTGGAGTAGTTATTCTGGGAATGGTTTTAATGGAAGGGATACTTCCTCAGTTCCAGCAGTTTTTTGAAGCGATGGATCATGAACTTCCGGCAGTTACAAAAAGCATGCTTTTTTTTATCGACTGGTTCAGGCTGCCTCTTTTTCTGTCTGTACTTATATGTGGAATTATGATTGTACTCTGGATACGCAGAAAGCCGGCGGCAGAACAGGTTGACTTTATGATGAAAATTCCACTGGTTCATAAGTATGTCCGCCAATTGATATCCTATTATTTCACAGCTCAGCTCGCGCCTATGCTTCAGGGTGGCCTTTCGCTGCAGCAGGCCCTTTATACAATGAAAGAAGAATCGATGCTTGCGTTCTTTCGTATGGAAGCGGGGAACTTCATTGAGAAACTCGAAGCAGGAGATTCTTTTACTGAAGTTCTGCACAGCAGTCCATATTTTATTTCGCAGATAGCGGCAGTCTGGTCTTTTGGGGAGTCCCGCGGTGCAGCGGCTCAGGAGCTCGATTCATTTTCCGCTTATTTGTTTCAGCAGATGTATGATCATACAAATAAGGCTATCCGGCTTGTGCAGCCGCTCGTCTTCTGTTTGATCGGAGCGATTGTGATCGTATTGTTTGTTTCAATGATGATGCCGGTATTTTCAATTATTGATTCTTTTGCGTAATATATTTTCCAGTTTACTGAGCCGGGAAAAACACCTCTTCGTTAAACACCTGCTGATAAAGCAGTTAAACATACAACGGACAGTTTCCGTTACGGTGCGCCTGAAGCAGGAAATAAAGAAGTCGCGTCCCTGAATAACCGGCCTCCTCGGGGTAAATAAGACTGTTTCTGTTTTCAAAACAGGAGGGCTGCCAGGGACGGGATGGAAGAATTCATAATGAAAGAGCGTAACGTGAAATACACATGAGACAGTATTGTTCCGTTTAGCAGTGCAGCAGAAAATCCCGCTGTTTTAAAAGCAGGGCCATGCTGTCAAAACAAATAAAAGGATGATGAAAATGGGAAAAATTCTGGCAGTAATCAAATCCAAAAAAGGTTTCACGCTGATAGAAGTTATGGTAGTACTCGTAATTATTTCAATTCTGCTCCTCGTTTTTATTCCGAACCTGACAAAAAACCAGACAGTAGCTAATTCCAAAAGCTGTGAAGCGTCGCTTGAGCTTGTGGAAGCACAGATCATGGCCTATCAGATGGACAACAATGGTCAGTCCCCAGCTTCGGCATCAGCTCTGAAAGAAGGGGGTTATATAGACAGGGATACGTGCCCGGACGGGACATCGATCGTGATAGAAGGAATGAAAGCTCGCGCCGGAAATGAGTAACAGAGGATACAGCATGCCGGAAGTAATGCTGTCACTGCTGATAATCGCTGCAGTCAGTATGGCGGCCTTGCTGCCTGTTTCTGAAATAACACGTCAGATGCAGGCGGAATATTTATTAAATGAACTGCAGCGGGATCTTCACTCCATGCAGCTTGAGGCAATGAAAACGGGAAAAGAAGTAAGTTTCCGTTTTTATTCCTCCGGGCAGTACCGGGCGGTTTCTGAGGGGGATATTCTCCTGGACCGCCGTCCAATTTATCCCCTTGCCTTCGAAGAGCTTTCACTAAAACTGAATCAGGTTCAGTTTAATCCGAATGGCAATGTAAGACATTTCGGCCAGCTGCGGGTAACAGCAGCTTCAAAAAAGTACAATCTCGTTTTTCAAATAGGAAGGGGGAGATTTTATTTTCTGGAAATTGAATAATAAAGGATATTTTCTTCTTGAAATGTCAGCGTCACTGCTTCTGTTGACTGCAGGCTGCAGCAGTTTTGTGGTACTCATTGGATTTCTGCACAGCGAATTTTATTTGATGGAAGTTGAGTGGGAAGCAGGGCAGCTTCTTTTGGAACTCATTCAGGAAGACGCTTCGGTAACCGGGTTGTTTCAGGGAGAAGCCGCTTCTTTTTCCGGAAGTGTCCGTTACCTTGAGAATGGTAAAGAATACTGTCTGAAAGCCGAAGGAGAATTCAGGAGACAGCCGGCAGTGTGTCTTCCAGGATATGACTAATGAGAAAGGATTTACTTTGGTTGCTGTTTTGGCAGGATTATTCCTGCTGACACTTGTTCTGCCTTTATTTTTATCAGGCTATCATTTCTGGATGAGTCAAAAACCGGAAATCAATCAATTTTCCATGCATGAATTCTATGTTTTTACAAAACAGCTGGAAAAGGAGTTTCAGCAGAGTGAAAGCTATGCGGTTACTGCGTCAAATGACCGGCTGCTGATGAATGTTGACGGAAAAACTGTCTCTTATGAAAGGTATGAAGATAAAATCCGCAGAAGAGTAATGTCCCAGGGGCATGAAGTAACGTTACAGCATATTACGGATTATGGTTTTCGAAAGCACCGTTTCGGCCTGGAAATTTGGGTGACAGCCGGGAACAAGACGAGGACCCGCTATCTGCTTCATCCTGCCGAATGGGCAGAGCAGAAATATAACTATATTGAAGGACATAATAATTATGTATTATCTGGCCAATAAAAAAGGCTTTATGCTTTTGTATACAATGCTTTTTATCCTTTGTATAAGTGGATTTTCCATGTATTTGATTCATCATTACGAAATGGAAAGAAAACTGCTCGCCCACGAGCTGGAAGATATGTATACACAGCAGCTTGTTATGACCGCATCCGACTACCTGATCGATGCATCAGGTAACAGCGATAAGGAACAGCTTCTGTTTACAGGGGATTTTGAAGAAGGAAAGGTTATCGGTACAGCGGAAAATCAAGGAGAGAAGTGGCGGATGGAAATAGAAGCGGAATCGGGACTCTATCACCGGAAAGTGAAGTTTATATATGAACACGGTGCAGGAATATTTCAATGGGAGGAAGAGTCGTAAAAGCAGAAAGTTTTTAAAGAGCTTCCTGTACTCGTTTATAGAGAATAAATACTTGCCTGAAAAAAGAGAATAGTGGTACGATAAACTTGTTTCACATACGTTAATTAAAAACAAGGCGAATGACAGCAGGGGGAGAGAACGGCGAAGGCCGTCGCCGAAGGAGCAAGCGCAGGTGCGTGAATCTCTCAGGCAAAGCAGACTCCTGCTTGACGCATCTCTGGAAAGATCCAAAAGAGGATCACCGATGGGGAAACCTCCTGATTTCTGCAGCTGGAGGAGAAAACTCTCAGGTACACAGACAGAGGCGTTCTGATTACAATCAGGGCGTTTCTGTCTTTTTTTGTCGTCAAAAGCAGACAGCATTACATAATCAAATGGAGGTGCACTACAATGGGAAACAGAACACCGCTTTATGAAGTTTACAGTGAATATGGAGGGAAAACGATAGACTTTGGCGGCTGGGATCTCCCCGTACAGTTTACTTCAATAAAAGAAGAGCATGCTGCGGTAAGAGAAAAAGCGGGTCTTTTTGATGTTTCACACATGGGGGAGCTTAAAGTTACCGGTCCGGATACTGTTCCATTCCTGCAGAAGATGCTCACAAATGACCTGGACAAAGCAAAAAGCGGTCAGTGTCAGTATACGGCTATGTGTTATGAAGACGGAGGCACAGTTGACGATCTTGTTCTTTACAAATTTTCCGAAAAGGAAGTACTGCTTGTAGTTAATGCCGCTAACATTGAAAAAGACTTTGACTGGCTTCAGTCCCATGTGGAAAAGGAAGACGTCACTATAGCCAATGTATCTGAAGGCTACGCTCAGCTTGCACTTCAGGGGCCGGAAGCTGAAAAGATTGCTCAGAAACTGACTGCTTCGGACCTGAGCAGAATTTCTTTCTTTCGTTTCCAGAATGATGTTGAAATTGACGGCTGGAACGTTCTCGTTTCCAGAACCGGATACACCGGGGAGGACGGATTTGAAATATACTGTACGCCTGAAGCTGCCGTCCCGCTCTGGAAGAAAATTATTGAAGGAGGTGCTGAGCCGATAGGCCTCGGTGCAAGAGACACTCTCCGTTTTGAAGCAAAGCTTGCGCTTTACGGTCAGGAGCTTTCCAAAGATATTACACCAATAGAGGCAGGGATAGGGTTTGCGGTAAAGCCTGACAAGTCTGTTCCATTCATTGGACAGAAAACGTTAAAACAGCAGAAAGAAAACGGCCCGGAACGCCGGATGATTGGTCTGGAAATGATCGACAAAGGTATCCCGAGAACCGGATATCCAGTTCTCGACGGAGATAAAGAAATAGGATTTATTACGACAGGCACCCAGTCTCCAACACTCGGGAAAAATGTTGGACTGGCCATTGTAGACAGCAAGTACAAAGAAATTGGCACAGAGGTCAGTGTGCAGGTCCGCAAAAAAACGTTGAAAGCTGAAGTAGTGAAAACGCCTTTTTACGTAAGAAATAAATCTTAAACAGAAAGGGTGGAAAACAATGAACGATTTCCGCTATTTACCAATGACAGACCGGGATCAGAAGGAAATGCTGGACACAATCGGCGTAGAGAGTCTCGATGAGCTTTTTGAAGATATCCCCGACAAAGTAAAGTTCGACGGACCGCTGGAAATTGAACCGGCACTGCACGAAACAGCGCTCATTAAAGAAATGCAGCGGCTGGCAGGCAGGAACGTAAACGTTAAAGACTACCCCTCCTTCCTCGGAGCGGGCGTATACGAACACTATATTCCTTCTGTAGTAAATCACATGCTTCTCCGCTCGGAATTTTTTACTGCCTACACGCCGTATCAGCCGGAAATATCGCAGGGAGAACTACAGGGGATTTTCGAATTTCAGACGATGATCTGTGAGCTTACGGGAATGGACCTTGCCAACTCTTCAATGTATGACGGGCCGACAGCTCTGACTGAAGCGGCGATGATGAGCTGCGGTCAGACGAAGAAAAAAGAAATTCTCGTTTCTAAAACAGTGCATCCGGAAGCTCTTGAAGTACTTAAAACAAATGCTGCAGGGCAGAATCTTACAGTAGTGGAAATTGAAGAGAAAGATGGCTGTACGGACTTGGAGGACCTGGAGCAGAAATACACCAGCAGCACGGCCTGTGTAATTGTGCAGTACCCTAACTTTTTCGGTCAGATAGAAGACCTCCAAAAGGTGGAGGAAATAACCCACAGCGATAAAAGTCATATGATTGTATCATCCAATCCGCTGAGTCTGGGGATGCTTAAGCCGCCTGGAGAATTTGGTGCTGATGTAGTAGTGGGAGATGCGCAGCCATTTGGTATTCCAACACAGCTTGGAGGACCACACTGCGGCTATTTCGCTGTTACAAAAAAGCTTATGCGTAAAGTTCCTGGAAGACTGGTCGGCCAGACGACAGATGATAGTGGACAGCGTGGATTTGTATTAACGCTGCAGGCCCGGGAACAGCATATTCGAAGAGATAAAGCTACGAGCAATATCTGTTCCAATCAGGCACTGAACGCTCTTGGAGCGGCAATTGCCATGAGTGCGATCGGGAAATACGGTCTTAAAGAAATGGCTGAACAGAATATGCAGAAGGCCCATTATGCCAAAAAAGCACTTGAAGCAAAAGGGTTTCGTCCTGCCTTTAACGGACCTTTCTTTAATGAGTTTGTAATAGAGTTCACTAAAGAAGTTTCTCAAATCAACGAGCAGCTTTTCGATAAAGGTATTATCGGAGGTCTGGATCTTGGTCGTTTTTATAAAGGCAGAGAAAAGCAAATGCTTCTTGCAGTAACCGAGCTGCGTACAAAAGAAGAAATCGATGCACTGGCATCAGCACTGGAGGGAGCAGAATGACTACAGAAAATCAGGCATTAATATTTGAGATGAGTAAAGAAGGGCGCATCGGTCACAGTCTACCTGAACTGGATGTTGACAGAATAGACTTGGATGAACTTCTTCCTTCTTCTTTTCAGCGGGAGGAGGCAGCTGAACTCCCACAGGTTTCTGAACTTCAGCTCGTCCGGCACTATACGGCTCTCTCGAGAAGGAATCACGGGGTAGACTCCGGATTTTATCCTTTGGGATCGTGTACGATGAAATACAACCCGAAAATTAATGAAGATGTCGCCCGTTATCCAGGATTTGCTCATCTGCATCCTTACCAGCCGGAAAGCCAGATCCAGGGTGCGATGGAGCTAATGTACAAACTTCAGAATTCACTTGAGGAAGTGACCGGCATGGATCAGGTTACGCTTCAGCCTGCAGCGGGTGCCCATGGAGAGTGGACCGGTCTTATGCTGATTCGTGCCTATCATGAAGGGCGGGGGGATTATGAGCGGACGAAGGTGATCGTACCGGATTCGGCTCACGGAACCAACCCGGCGTCAGCTGTTGTCGCTGGTTTTGAAGCTGTAACAGTCCGTTCGACGGAAGAAGGACTGGTGGACCTCGATCATCTCAAAGAGCTGACCGGAGACGATACAGCCGCTCTTATGCTGACAAACCCAAATACTCTTGGACTTTTTGAAAGGCAGATTTCTGAAATGGCGGAAATTATCCATGAAGCAGGTGGCAAACTGTATTATGATGGAGCAAACTCGAACGCCATTCTCGGTATAACCCGGCCGGGAGATATGGGTTTCGATGTTGTACATTTGAATCTTCATAAGACCTTTACCACTCCTCACGGTGGAGGGGGACCGGGATCCGGGCCGGTAGGAGTGAAAAAGGATCTCGTTCC
>PWLM01000178.1 GCA_003560495.1 Bacillus sp. (in: firmicutes)
GGCAGTGCCTGGATGGGGAAAGGCGTAACGAAAGCAGTAGATAACGTGAATGATGTTATCGCTCCTGAACTTGTAGGTTTCGATGCACTGGATCAGCTCGGTGTCGACCAGCTGATGCTTGACCTTGACGGCACCCCGAACAAGGAAAAGCTTGGTGCCAATGCGATCCTTGGTGTTTCCATGGCAACTGCCCATGCGGCAGCTGATGCGCTTGGAATTCCTCTTTATGTATATCTCGGAGGTTTCAGTGCAAAAACACTTCCGACACCGATGATGAACATTCTAAACGGCGGTGAACATGCGGACAACAACGTGGATATTCAGGAATTCATGATTATGCCTGTCGGTGCGGATACGTTCTCTGAAGCTCTGCAGATGGGTGCGGAAATCTTCCACAATCTTAAGAAAGTATTGAGCTCAAAAGGCTACAATACAGCTGTAGGAGACGAAGGCGGTTTTGCACCGAACCTCGGCTCCAATGAAGAAGCACTTGCTACGATCATTGAAGCAGTAGAAAAAGCAGGATATAAGCCGGGCGAAGAAATTCAGCTCGCGATGGACGTAGCTGCTTCTGAAATTTATGAAGACGGTAAATACAACCTTAAAGGGGAAGGCGTTGTTAAAACGTCTGACGAAATGGTCGACTTTTATGCAGACCTCTGCGACAAGTATCCTATCGTTTCTATTGAAGACGGTCTGGACGAGAATGACTGGGATGGCTTCAAGAAACTTACGGACCGTCTTGGTGACAAAGTACAGCTCGTCGGAGACGATCTTTTCGTTACGAACACGGAAAAGCTTTCCCGTGGAATTCAGGAAGGAATCGGTAACTCCATCCTTATCAAAGTGAACCAGATCGGGACACTGACAGAGACATTTGACGCCATTGAAATGGCGAAGCGTGCGGGTTATACAAATGTCATTTCCCACCGTTCCGGTGAAACTGAAGATGCAACGATTGCAGATATTGCTGTTGCGACTAATGCCGGTCAGATCAAAACAGGTGCTCCATCCCGTACAGACCGCGTAGCGAAGTACAACCAGCTTCTCCGCATCGAGGATGAGCTGCAGTATGTAGGCCGTTATGCCGGGAAGACAGCATTTTACAACCTGAACAAATAATTTTATTACAGAGCCGTCCCTGCATCAGGGGCGGTTTTTTTGTTAACAGTAAGCCTCCGCCTCCATGGGGACGCTTTCCGGGCGGGAAGGCCTCAGCTAATTCCTTCTGCTTGAGGCAGGAAGAAATGGATCTTCAGCTCTTCCTTAATCGCCTCGGAGTCACCCCATTCCGACTTCGGCTTTCGACGTTGAAAGTTCCGTAACATCTAGATGATGACATCTGAATAAAAAGGAGAGCGAACGTACTGGGATAATTTCGAGAATATGCAAAGTTTGAAGCTGTACAAAAGATAATTTCACAAAAAATTGACTGTACAAGTATTAGATAGACCCTTTACTTGCTTTATCTTCTAAGGAGTCAATTTTCCATGAAATCTCTGAGCATTAGTTAGCTGTTATTACGGAATAATTATATTTCTTATTCAGATTAACAGGAAGGAAAGTTAAATTAATATTAAACAATCAAGTTATTCCGTTCTCTAACTAAAAAGAGAAACTAAAACATGAGTGAAGAACTGAAAGTCTTTGAAGAGAAAATACATAAATTAGGCGGGGCTGAAAGAGATTAAGTGCATAAAAATGGTTATTGGCATGAAACATTCCATATATTTGGTTCTGTTAATTTTCGTGTTGATAACAATAGGAAAAACTTCGGTCCAGCTCTACCGTGGAAGAGATATAAAGGTAGCACTCCGTTCTCTCCTCCGACCTTTTTCTTCCACTCGCGTCCGCCGGTTTTCGATTCGTTTTCTATCCGCTGTAGGAGACATGGAGGGACTCCGGAGCGATCAAGGCCGAGCCGAAGATCCATTCTGACCGACAAAAAGGAGGGCAGAATTAGCTGAGACCGGCCCGCTCGGAAAGCCTCGCCATGAAAACGAAAGCGAACATCCCTCTTTATTTTTTAAGTTAGTCTGAATATTTATTGCAAAAAAATAATAATGTCTTCGTATGGATAAACAGATGATTAAAACGTAAGACGATGGCTCCGGAGGATCAGAGAAAAAAGCCGCTCGGAAAGTGTCGTCCGAACGACAAAAAAAGAAGCATGAAAACTTCATTACAAAGCAGTGAGCAGTTGTAAAAAAGGGTTTTCCCCTGCTTACTTTTTTGCGGATTTTCTTTTAAACGACAGCTGCCGCATCATTTCCGGAAGAAATCGGAACCCTCTTGCAACGGAGAAAATTTCGTGTTATATTTTCACAAGGTATAAATGTTCGTTTTATTTAAGGGGTGTGTCTGTTGGAACAAATTCTATCTGTATTGCTGGTTATTGTAGCCATTCTGCTGATTACCGTAGTACTGCTTCAGTCCGGCCGGAGCGCGGGACTTTCCGGGGCGATTTCCGGAGGCGCGGAGCAGATGGTTGGTAAACAGAAAGCAAGAGGACTTGAAGCTGTACTGAGCCGTGCAACGGTAGTACTTGGAGTGCTGTTTTTTGGATTTGCACTCTGGCTTGGTTACTTTATGTGATAAGAATGAGGGAGGCAGCAGACAGCCATCTGCTGCTTTTTTGTGTATAAAAGACAGGCAGAGAATTCACCCCGGAGAACCCGGTTAACGAGGAGGCAATTCGGGAATAATGTAAAGAGCCAGGGACAAATACAACAGGAACAGGTGATGAAAAATGATTGGCTGTTTGATTATACACGGCTTTACTGGTGCCCCGAAGGAAGTAGAAGACATCCAGAACCATTTTGCCGGAGAATCCTGGCTCGTCTACACCCCCGAACTCCCCGGTCATGACGGGACGAGAGAATCGATGCGCGACGCCGATTACCGGGCATGGGTGTATAAAGCACAGGTGGCCCTGGAAGAACTGATGAAACGGTGTGACGAAGTATATATTATCGGTTTTTCCATGGGAGGAGTCATTGCCGGCTATCTGGCCGCCAGGTACCCGGTAGACAGACTTGTATTAATTTCCTCCGCCGTTTTTTACCTGAACCCTAAGCAGATTGCCGAAGACCTGAAAGGATGGTTCCTCGAAGGAATACGCGGGGAACTGGATCAAAACGACATATACCGGTTTTACCGGGAAAAAATTAGAAGAACCCCGGTATCCGCAGCGGTGGAATTCACTAAACTAGTAAAGAAACTGCGTCACGCCCTGAACGATATTAATGTCCCGACGTTAATTGTCCAGGGGGAAAAAGACGGGCTTGTGCCGGTCCGAAGCGCAGAATATATATATGAACACATCCGCTCGGAAGATAAAGAAATTTACTTTTTTGAGGAAGCAAAACACTATATATGGTACGGCAGCGATAAAGAAGCTTTTTTAAAAAAGCTTGATTCTTTTTTAAAGACTCCTGCCGGTTCCGAAAATGATGATAAAAGGAGCAGAAAACGTCATGATGAAGATAGCGCAGCCGAAACCATTCACTTTTGAAGGGGGACCGAGAGCGGTTCTTCTTCTGCACGGATTCACTGGAAACTCTGCGGATACGCGAATGCTTGGAAGATATTTGAACAAGCGCGGCTATACGTGTCATGCACCCCATATGAAAGGCCACGGGGTGCCGCCGGAAGAACTCGTCCAGGCCGGTCCGGAAGACTGGTGGAAGGACGTTCAGGAAGCATACGATTATTTGAAAGAGCTCGGACATGAAGAAATTGCTGTCGGCGGACTTTCCCTCGGGGGTGTATACTCCTTGAAACTCGGGTACACGAAGCCGGTGAAAGGTCTTTTTACTATGTGTTCACCGATGATCCCCCAGGACGAAGATAAACTTCGCAGAGGAGTCGCAGAATACGCTGAAAAATATAAGCGTAACGAGCAGAAGTCCGACGAACAGATAAAAGAAGAGATGGAAGCCTTTGACGGAACACAGATGGACACGATCCGCCGCCTGATTGACATGAACCAGGATGTGCGGAAACATATCGATACGATTTATGCGCCGACGTTTGTAGCACAGGGGAGCAAGGACGATGTTATCGATACAGAGAGTGCCAATATTATTTATGACTCAGTAGAAGCAGAAGAAAAATATATAAAGTGGTATGAAGAATCAGGCCACGTAATAACACTAGATAAAGAACGAGACCAGCTGAATGAAGACATTTACGAATTTCTTGAAGGACTGGACTGGAGCGAATAACTGTCCGTCCCATGAAGGGTCTCGTATACAGAAAGGAGACCAGTAATGCAGGAACTTACAAAAGACCTCATTATGGAAATAATTAAAGGAGCGGATAAACCGCTTTCCATGAAAGATATAGAAGCAGAGGCAGGCCTTGAGGATGCCGAACGTTTTAAAGAAGGCATGAAACTGCTGAACGAGCTCGAGGAAGAAGGAGAGCTCGTAAGAACAAGAACGAACCGTTACGGTATCCCGCAGAAGATGAACCTGATGCGGGGAGAAGTAATCATGAATCCAAAAGGGTTTGCCTTTATAAAAACAGACGATCAGGAAGAGGATATTTTCGTCGCACCGGGCGAATTAAACGGGGCGATGAATAAGGACAAAGTACTTGTGCGCCTGCAGCAGGAATCGGGAGGCGCCCGTCAGGAAGGAACGATCATCCGGATACTGGAGCGTGGAACAACCCGAACCGTCGGTACGTTCAGTGATGACAAATATTTTGGGTTCGTTATCCCTGATGACAAGCGCATCCCTTCCGATATTTTCATTCCGAAAAACCAGACACTTGGGGCTGTAGACGGCCACAAAGTTGTTGTGGAAATAACCAAATATGCAGAAGGACGCATGAATGCAGAGGGGCATATATCAAAAATTCTCGGCCATAAAAACGATCCGGGAGTAGATATTATATCTGTTATTCATAAACACGGACTTCCGGGAGAATTTCCGGATGATGTGATCGAGCAGGCTAACGGAGTTCCGGATGAGATTGACCCGAAGGATCTGGAAAACCGCCGGGATCTCCGGGAGGAAACGATCGTTACAATCGACGGAGCGGATGCGAAGGATCTGGATGATGCCGTTCAAGTGAAACGACTTGATAATGGGAATTATCTTCTCGGAGTACACATCGCAGACGTTTCCCACTATGTCGGCGAAAATTCCCCGATTGACCGGGAAGCTTATGAAAGAGGAACGAGCAGCTATTTAGTGGACCGGGTCATACCGATGATTCCTCACCGCCTCTCCAATGGCATCTGTTCTTTGAACCCGCAGGTGGATCGTCTGACGCTGTCCTGTGATATGGAAATTACACCTCAGGGTGAAGTCGTTAACCACGACATTTACGAAAGCGTCATCCGGACAAACGAGCGGATGACTTATACGGACGTCCGTAAAATTTTAGAAGAAGAAGACGAGGAAGTAACAAAACGTTACGAGTCTCTTGTTCCTTTCTTTAAAAATATGGAGGATCTTGCAGCGATACTCCGTAAAAAACGTTTTGACCGGGGAGCGATTGATTTTGACTTCAAGGAAGCCCAGGTACTCGTGGACGAAGAAAGTAATCCTGTAGACGTTGTTATCCGTGAAAGAAGCGTAGCCGAACGGCTGATTGAAGAATTTATGCTCGCTGCAAACGAAACGATAGCCGAGCACTTTCACTGGATGAAGCTTCCGTTTGTTTACCGTATCCACGAAGATCCGGATGAAGCGAAGCTGAACCAGTTTCTCGAGTTCATTACGAATTTCGGTTACGTAGTAAAAGGAACTTCCAACTCTGTTCATCCGAGGGCACTGCAGGAACTGCTGGAAAGCGTTAAAGGAGAATCCGAAGAAGCAGTTATTAACACGATGATGCTCCGGTCATTAAAGCAGGCTAAATACGATCCCGGCAATGCAGGCCACTTTGGTCTGGCAGCGGAATTCTACACGCACTTCACGTCACCGATCCGCCGGTATCCGGACCTCATCGTCCACCGTCTTATCCGAACCTATTTGATCGAAGGAAAAACAGGCAGGAAGACCGTGGAAAAATGGGAGGAAAAACTTCCGGAAATAACAAAGCACTCCTCGGAAATGGAGCGCAGGGCAGAAGATGCGGAGCGCGAAACGGATGAGCTTAAGAAAGTTCAGTATATGGAAGACAAAGTCGGCGAAGAATATTCGGGCATTATAAGCAGTGTGACAAATTTTGGACTGTTTGTACGTCTGCCGAATACGATCGAAGGACTCGTCCATGTCAGCTATTTGACGGACGACTATTATCATTTCGACCAGTCCAACTATATTATGACCGGCGAACGTACTGCCAATACGTTCCGTATCGGCGATGAAATTGAAGTCCGCGTGGCGAACGTCAACGTGGATGAGCGGGTTATTGATTTTGAAGTAATTGGTATGAAGCCGCGTAAAATCCGCCGGAAAGAAACGCCGCGGGTTATTGAAACAAACAAAGGTCAAGGAAAAGCAAAAAAAGAAAAGCAGGAAAAAGGAAAAGGCATCGATCTGAAGCAGGGTAAAGAAGGAAAAGGACCGAAGAAAAAGAAAAAGAAAGCTTTTTACGAAAATCTCCCGAAAAAGCAGCGTAATAAAGCGAAAAAGAAAAAATAGGGAGCAGAGGGACCGGTGCTTCCGGTCCCTGAACAACTGCAGAGGGGGGAAACAAATGGCCACAGAAGGAAAACAGATTGCGCAGAACAAAAAAGCCAATCATGATTATCATATAGAAGAACCCTTTGAAGCGGGAATTGTGCTGACAGGCACTGAAATCAAATCCATCCGGAACCGGCGGGTAAACCTGAAGGAAGCATTTGCGAGAGTTTCCAACGGCGAAGTCTGGGTGCACAACATGCACATCAGTGAGTATGAGCAGGGAAACCGTTATAATCATGATCCTATCCGGCCGCGGAAGCTGCTTCTGCACCGGAAACAGATCAATCAGCTGATCGGTCAGACCCAGCAGAAAGGCTACACTATTGTGCCGCTTAAGATGTACATTAAAAACGGCGTAGCCAAACTGCTTATCGGACTCGGTAAAGGTAAAAAGAAATATGATAAGCGGGAAGACCTGAAGCGGAAAGATGCGAAACGTGATATTCAGCGTGCAATGAAAGATGCTCAGCTTGGACGCTGACGGCTTGACTGTATATACAGGTGTGTTATAATTAGTAATAGAGTTAAGGGAAATATTCTCCTTAACGTTCTTATTTCAAGGGGACGTTCTGGATTCGACAGGGATAGGTCGGACTTACGTGGCGAGTCGAGCTGAGTGTCCTCGTAAAAACGCTCACACGCCTATAGTTGGCAAACAAGAAGACAACTTCGCACTAGCAGCGGCGTAACAACCCTGCTTGCGGTTCCTCCCTTCATCACCCACGTGAAGGTATAAGGGACTCACTCTAAGTGGGATACGCTGTCTTTCCTCCACCTGGGGAAAGACAGAAGAGACCAATCAGGTTAGCCATACGGAAGCCCGTTGATTGGCTGAAGTATCGGCGAATTATAATAAATCAACTACACTCGTAGAAGCGTAAGTCACGTTATCTCTGGACGCGGGTTCAATTCCCGCCGTCTCCACCATACATAGCCTATGGTGGTTTTTTTATGTTTAAACGCTGTTGATATTACAGGGAACTCCGCTGCCACTCAGCGGGCCGCGGAGGAGACAGCTGAAAGTTTGTTCCGCTGTAAGATAAAATAAAAAGCTGCAGACAAGCC
>PWLM01000016.1 GCA_003560495.1 Bacillus sp. (in: firmicutes)
CCTCTAATAAGATCAGCAGGCCTGTAATTCAGGGGGAAATTTGTATAGAAACAACAGAGAGCCTTTTTCATTCACTTTTAAAAATTTCGATATTTATTGGGATAGAAATCTACTGCCTCTATAAAACTGCAACTTATTATAGTAGGATCGAATGACTTTGACTTCAACGCTTAAGGCAGGCTGATGCCAGGGAAAGGCCTCGTCGGGCTGTTCGATGAAAGAAGAATATTCGCCCCCCTTCCGTCCCTTCTATATGATACGTATGAATAAGTAGTCCATCTTCATAAGTAAGAAATAGATTCAGTATATACTTTCCGAAAAATGCTTATTCAACTTACAGTAAGCTTTTTGCACGAAGGTTGTGGATTAAATCATGGCTCTTTTTAATATCCCGCTTAATTTCATCAAATTAACGTAAAGCCTTTACTTTTCCTCCTATATAGATAAGGTTTGGAATAGGTTAAAAAAGGGATTAGGAACTAAACAATATGCGAAGTAAAAGGGGGAATACACATGGAATTATTGTCGATCCTCTCACAGCTGATTATTGCGGTATCAATTATCATTGTCTGGGTATTCCGCTTCGACAACATCGTCAAAGAATTTAAACAGTACGGTTTGTCAGACTTAACCCGTAATTCTGTCGGCGCCATCAAAATTGCTTTATCCACACTACTGGTAACTGCAATCTGGTACCCTTCTCCTGTCGTGATTCCTGCCCTCTTTATGGCTTTTTTAATGGTTTGTGCCCAGGCAGCTCATTTTAAGGTTAAAAATCCCTGGAGCAAACACGCTCCCTCTCTCATTCTTTTAATTCTATCTCTTTTCGTTGCTGCTTATCATAGTGGTATTTTTGGATAAACTTAAAAAAGGACAGCAGCTGAGCTTCCCACTGCCGTCCTTTTTTATATTATTGCGCTTGTTCTTTATTCTTAGAATACCTCTTTAGCTGTCCCATCACTTTGAAGAATAATTTTTACGTCGCATGTAACATCGAAAAAAAAAATGTAATTTAAAAGCTCTGTTAAAGTCTAGTTTTGATAAATGCAGAAAATTTCGCTTTAACTCGGCAGGCTTGCCGTGGAGGAGACATTCTTCTTCTTTTCAGGAACAATATTCTTCATTCAGTAAAAAAAGCGACAAGGAGATTTTTCGAGACGCCCGCGGAAAAAGAAAGCGTGAAGATCTTCCCGGACGTCAGGGAAGCCACAGGCGCTCCAATAACAACACGGAGCTTGGTTCTTACGGAAGGAAAGGGAATACGCTTTTCTGCCTGCTTGGCACAGCGGGTCCATCTGTTGAAAATGCCGATAGAACGGGCTTTAATAGATAAATTCTGCTGGTTTGATTTAGGTTTATTAGAATATAAAGCTTGTTTTCCCCAAGTTTACGTAAGAGCCCGGAGCTTTAACAGAGCCAATTTAAAAAGAAACAGGAGAATTAATCATTTTCAATTCAAGACAAAATACCTGAAGATAGCAGTAGAGACCGTTACTTTAGAGTTAAATTCACAAGCGGCCAGGATGATTAGGATGACAATGTTTTTTTGAAGTCTATCTCGAGAAAATATTCTTCCTTTCTCGACATTGTAAAGTTTACAATTTCTAATGTCGTAACTTTATAAACGTAATTAATAAGTACCCTTTATCCTTTAGTTCTCTTTTTCATCATCATTTGGAATGTTACTTAACTTGTTTAAAATATCCTGATCATTTTTTATCATATCCACCTGCTTTGAAGTAAGCGATTTCAACATTTGATTTTCAAGACCCAGAAAAACCCCGTTTCCTATCTCGAGTCCTGGTGTTCTGACAAATACAATATCATCTGTTAAGGGTTGAGCCAGTAAACCCTTCTGGGATAAAAAACTATTTGCTGCTTCCTCCCGGCTTATAGAGTATTCTTCCAACTCATTTTTATTCAAAATTATACTCTCAACTTGTTCATAAGGTAATTTACTAACCTTAATTATTATTGTTCCTTTTGGAAAACCATCGTTGCTGTTATTACTGTCTCCTTCAAACAAATGGATCACCTCTTTCTACAAAATATATAAGATAATAAGCGAGACGAA
The DNA here is from genome assembly GCA_003560495.1 of Bacillus sp. (in: firmicutes). Lineage (GTDB taxonomy): Bacteria > Bacillota > Bacilli > Bacillales > Salisediminibacteriaceae > Alkalicoccus. Next base: position 2,075 of record PWLM01000016.1, read on the forward strand.
CGCTCCTAATATAGCAAAAATACCCAAATTACATTCCCGGCTTTTTTTATTAATAATTACTGTGTTTTCATTAATAGCTTTATTATAAGAGCGGGCAATAGCCACTTTTATATACCACACTTCCTTATAAAAGAAATCTTCTTTTACAATAGGATCAGTATCAATATAAGCATAAGGCCTGGCTACAAGACTGTTCATTAATAAATAAACAGATATCAGCAATGAAAAAATAAAGATGGTCAGAAACAGACTTTCGTAATCATATTGGAAGATAATTATAATACCCAGCAGAACCCCTAAATAAGTCAAGATGTTCCCTGCTGTATTCCCCATAAGATTAGTATCTACCTGAAAGTAGGTTCTGGAGGTCATACTCTTTAATAAGAAATAAACAGCAATCAGCAAAGAAAAACCAAATATGGTCAAGGATAACCTTTCGTAATCATATTGGAAGATAATTAGGATACCCAGCAGAACCCCTGAAAAAGTCAAGCCTTCCCCTGCTGCCTTTTCCATAGGGACAGCATCTAACTGAAAGCAGAATCTGGAGACTATACTTTTCAATAAAAAATACACAGCTATTAGTAAGAAAAAAATAAAAATGAACAAAAGCAAACTTTCATAATTAAGCTGATTGATATTTGGGACTGTATACTCTATTTCCCCATTATAAATAATAAGGATACCCAGCAGAACTCCTAAAAAAGACAACCCGACACCTGCTCTTTGTTCGATGGCTCGAAACCTTTCCCGGTCATCCATGTAATTGTTCTGTACAGCATTAATAATGGCATCTAAAGCATCTACAGAAACTGATTCTTCTTTTCGTTTCCTTCTGCGCCTGGCAGTGTTTTGCATCTGCTCATCACACCTACTTATTAATATTTCTTAATATTCAATTAATTATATTATATCATAATTAATTTTTTTTAATGAATTTTTTTACAAAAAATACTAAATAAAAGCCCCGCCGGAACACCCGGCAGGGCTTCATTGTATCTTTTTAGTAGTTTACAGCGGTCAGCTTTTCGCCGTCCACTTCCACTTCTTCTGTGATTTCTTTGAACTTTTTGATCTGATCGTCGTTCAGGGCGATCGTTTTTGTGCCGTCTGTTCCAGTAATCGCTACCGGGCCGTGTACGTAATCGCCGAGCTCTCCTTCGTGACGGAGAACAAGTCTTTTCTCCTGGTTAAGAAGGGCTGCCTTCGGGTTTTTCCAGAGGACGATATTTTCCGGAAGATACAGTGCTTCCGGCGGTCCTTCTACAAGTCCCGTCAGCGTGTCGAGATCGAATTTGTCGAGCTGCTTTTCTTCAAAGCCTTTTTCTTTATCGGTGAGATACAAAATTGTCATAGTCTCATCTCCTTCTGCGTTTTTATCGCTTCCTCTTGTGCTTTAACCTTTTTGGAGAGGGATAAAACCCAAAATTATTATTAAGCCTTTTCATAGAAAACATACAGGGGCTTTTAATCATTATAAGCGTCTGTTTTGTCAGTATAGGCAGTCGTTTTGTCATTATAACCGCCTGATTAATCATTAGAGGCTCATTCAATCATTAGGACCGGCCCTTTAATCATTATAAAGAGACCGGTACATAGTTTTAATCATTACATCCTCCGAATTAATCAGCAGCTGGTATCTCCCCCTAAAAAAAAGCCGGCTCCCCCCTCAGGAAAAGCCGGCTTTTTCTATTCATCCTAGCTCAGTTCCGGCCAGTAGTCTTTGTTTGCTTCCTGCAGATCTTCCAAAATGTCTTTTGCCACCTGGGCGCTCGGAACAATGCGGGAAAGTGTGAGAGCCTGCCACAGCTTCTGGGAGGACTTTTCGTGCCACGCTTCAACGACTAGTTTCTCGACAGCTACCTGCTGCTCCATCAGGCCTTTTTGGAACCGTGGGATTTCTCCCTGTACGAGCGGCTCCGGACCGTTGCTTCCGACGATACACGGTACTTCAACCATCGCTGTCGGCTCGAAGTTGCTTATCGCTCCGTTGTTTTCCACAATCAGCAGCATGCGCTCCTTCGTATTGTAGGCAATCGCCCGGGCAAGATCGACGATGTAGGACGCGTGCTCGTCGATGTGAAGAGCAGATTCCGCCGCTGTACCTTTTTCAATAATTTTGCGGCATTCACCGAATACAAACTTTTCTCTTCCTTCCATTACTTCGTTCGCCCGTGTTTTTTCCGGGTTCGAATGAGCTACCTCATAGTCCGGGTAGAAATAATACTTCAAGTACGTGTTCGGTACGGTGGATGGATCGAGTGCCTGAATGTCTTTTGCTTTCGCAAACGTGTTGTTCCAGCTTTCGTCTGCGTGCTGCAGCGACTGGTCTTCTGTTACATAGCCGAATTTGGATACGTGCTCCCGGATACGCGGCAGAAGGTCGTTTCCTTCCTTGTCCCGGATACCGGTCCACCAGCCGAAATGGTTCAGTCCGTAGTAATCGACTTCCATTTCTTTGCGGCTTTCCAGGCCGATGGCGGATGCCATAAGCTCTTCGATACCGATCGGCATGTCGCAGATGTTAAGAATTTTTGAATTTGGACGAAGTTTTCTTGTCGCTTCTGCGACGATCGCGGCCGGATTGGAGTAATTCAGGAACCAGGCGTCCGGCGAGTATTTTTCCATGTAGTCCACAAGCTGCAGCACGTCTCCAATGGAGCGCATACCGTAAGCCATACCGCCCGGTCCGCACGTTTCCTGGCCGACCACACCGTGTTTCAACGGAATTTTTTCGTCTTTTTCGCGCATCGCGTATTTTCCGCTGCGGATGTGCGCCATGACGAAATCGATGTCAGAGAATGCTTCCTCCGGATCTGTCGTTTCGGTGAAGCGGATGTCCGGTGCTTTTTCTTTCAAAATAATCCGGCAGGCACCGGCAATGGTTTTCTGCCGGTCCTCATCGTTATCAAAAAACTTAATCTGGTCGATCGGGAGTTTTTCCAGGTTATCAAGGAGCATCAGCACGATGCCCGGTGTAAAAGTACTTCCGCCGCCTGCAATTGTAATCGAGTGTTTTTTCATCATTAACATCCTCCTGTTATTTTAGTTTTCATCAATAAACGCTTCAATAGAATCTCTTACCTGGGGCACGGACAACCCGACGATGACCTGTATGCTCTGGCCGTTCTGCACGAGTCCGTGTGCTTCCCCGTTGTTTTTAAAGTAGTCTGAATCCTTCACCTGCTCCGGATCTTTTACGGTTACCCGGAGTCTTGTCGCACAGTTGGTAACGTCGGTGATGTTATCCACCCCGCCGAGACCTTCCAGAAACGCAGCGGCTCTCCGGTCGTAGTCGCTTGCGAATGCAGCCGGCTCTGCCTTTCCGCCTTCTTTTTCTGCCCGGTAATCAGCTTTTGTGTAAAGCTTCGTTTCCTGATTGTCGTCTTTTTCCCGTCCAGGCAGTGCAAAATCAAATTTCACGATCAGCCAGCGGAAAAGGAAAAAGTAAATAACGGTGAATGCCACTCCAATGACGATTTGGGCGAGATACACATCCCAGTGGTTCCCCATAAGCGGGATCCAGTTTGTTGTGGCAATTTCAATCAGTCCGCCGCCCTGGTTACCAACCAGGCCGAACGCACTCTGCAGTGTCACCATTGTGGCTCCAAGAAGTGCATGAAGTAAAAACAGCAGCGGTGCAATGAAAAGGAACGTGAATTCCAGCGGCTCGGTAATTCCTGCAACGACCGCCGTCAGTGTTGCTGCGAGAAGAAGTGCTCCTACCTGCTTCTTCTTTTCGGCACGTGCCGTCGTGTAAATGGCAAGGGCAATACCGATCGAACCGAACATTTTAATGTTTCCCTGAAGAAGGAAGGCTCCCCCTTCCCACTGTTCGCGGAGCGGTGTATCGGATGCTGCAAATTCACCGAGGCGGGATACCCAGTTGGCTGTAATTCCGCCGTCTACTACTGCCGGGCCGAACTGGAACGGCGTGTAAATAAAGTGGTGAAGCCCAGTTGGAATTAAAATCCGCTCCAAAAAGTGGAACAGCCAGACACCCACATACCCCGAGGCGATCATGAAGCCCTGCAGCGAAGCAATACCGTCCTGCACCATCGGCCATACCCAGGCTGTTAAAAAGGCCAGCGGGATCATGACGAAGAAAGAGATCATGACGATAAACGGTCCGCCCTGGAAAATCCCAAGAGCATCGGGAAGTTTTTTGTCGTAGTAGCGGTTGTGAAGCCAGATCGTAATACCGGAAATCACAATCGCACCCATAATGTTTGTATCCAGTGTCAGGATGCCTGCAATTTCTGTTAAACCGGTCCCGTTCACTCCTTCGCTAATATCGACGCCGAAAGCCGGCCCCCATATATCAAGAATTGAGTTGATAAACGTGTTATACATTAAGTAGGCAACGACAGCGGCGAGCGTGGCTCGTCCTGCTGCTTTCTTTGCCAGAGAGATTGGAAGCCCGATAACAAATACGAGCTCCATATGGTTAAATACTGTCCACCCCGTATTTTCCATGAAAGTCCAAATCTGATACCAGAGACCATCCGGATCTGCCAGTCCTCCCATAATCTGCTCATTTTTAAACAGTGTAGCAAGCCCGACAACTATCCCGAAAAACGGAAAGAGCAGTACCGGCACAATCATCGCGCTCCCGAACCTTCGAATGGCATTCATCATTATTTCTCCACCGCCTTATGCGTAGTTTGTGTGATCGATTTCATTTCATGCTTTCAGCGTACACCTGAAAGTGCTTACACTCAATATGCTCAGGGCATCCAGGGAAAGGAACGGTAACTCTGGACAATGTTTCAGAAGACGGGAATTTTCCCAGCTTTCCAACAACAATGCTATACTGAACAGGAGGACCATCTATGTACAACAGGAGGAACCATCATGTCTTTAGAAGAACTCATCAACACACACTATGACAAATTAAATGAAAACGACATGCATGTGCTGAAATACATTCTGAATAATAAAAACACGTGCCGGAATATGGGTATCAATGAGCTGGCCGAGGCATCGCTTGCTTCCCGTTCCTCGATCCACCGCCTGACAAAAAAGCTCGGATTCAGCGGATACAGCGAATTTAAAGTGTTTTTAAAGTGGGAAGAAAATAATGAACAAGACACCGGAGACCACATGCAGGTGCTGGAAAACGACATTCAGGTCACATTAAAAAACATTGCGGCGCTTAACTTTGACCCGATCTGCGAAAAGCTGTACACAGCCGGTCGTATTTTTATCTACGGAACCGGAACGGCCCAGCTCACCTGTGCACGGGAAGCACAGCGGCTGTTTGCCCTGCAGCAGACGTTTGTCACAATTATTTACGACGAGGTGGAGTTTGAGGCGATGCTGAAAGCGATGGCGCCGGATGACGTGGTGATTATTATTTCCCTTTCCGGGGACACGCCGAGTCTCATTCCCCAGGTGCAGCAGCTCACAGCCCGCGGCATCACATTTTTGTCGATAACAAATTTAAAAAACAACACGCTCGCCCAGATGTCTCCTTTCAGCATTTATGCGGCGACAAGCCTTTCCTACTCCAAAAGTGGAGAAGAAATTGTTTCGTTTATTCCTTTTACCATCGCAGTGGAAGCTCTTTTTCGACGGTTTATTTTATACAGGGAAGCAAAA
>PWLM01000212.1 GCA_003560495.1 Bacillus sp. (in: firmicutes)
ATGAAACTTGCTGCAAGAAGGTACTCAAGCGGTACCCCAAGAAGGGAATAACCGACGAGTACAGAACCTGCCACAGAGGCAAGTCCTCCGGTCATAACAGCAAAAAGTTCAGAGCGGGTCATCGTTGGCAGGAAAGGTTTTACAACAAGCGGAGCTTCCGTCTGCCCGACAAAAATGTTGGCAGAAGCTGAAAGTGATTCCGTTCTGCTTGTTCCGAGAAGCCACGAAAGTGCTCCCCCGATAATTTTAATGAAAAACTGCATAATGCCTAAGTAATATAAAACAGAAATAAGGGATGAGAAAAAGATAATAATTGTCAGAACTTCAAAAGCAAAAACCATGCCTATACCTTCTGCGTCAAAAAGGCCTCCGAATAGAAAATCTATTCCTTCATCCGTAAAACCTATGATGGCGTTTACAACACTGGTAAACCAAAGCAGAATTTCCTGTCCTGCGGTTGAATAAAGAACGATAAAAGCAAACATAATCTGAATGGAAAGTCCGCCCACAACAGTTCTCAGCTTAATCGACTTACGGTCTGACGAGAGTAAGAAAGCGATAGTAAGAATTGTCAAAATACCGGCCATTCCCCATAAAATATTCATGATGTTCCCTCCGTAGTAAATAAGTATGCTCTCACTTGAACAATTTAAATATACCAAAGTATTTGAACAAATGTAAACGTTTTTTTAATCATTATTTCAAAACCCTTCTTTATACTTATGTTCTTTCTGCGAAGGTTGTTTATTAAATGGAAAAGAGGGGTAATAAAAACGTATCCACCTAAAGGTGAAAAGTCAGATCAGCTTGTAATACAGCTGTCTATCCCGCTTTTTTCTTTTTCTATAAAAAAGAAACTGGAGATCTACGCAGCAGCTTGCTTTCAGACGTAATTAACGGGATAATGAGTTTATGACCAAATTTTTGAAATGAGGTGTTACATATGGATTGGTTAGGTATTGGTGTCCTTGTTATCGGTGTAGCTTTATTTCTCGGAGTTCTCTTTCTTCGACCGGTTCTCCAGAGACTGGCAGATACGCTGAATAACACGGCAGAAACGGTTTCTACATTAAACAAGAGCGTCGGGGAAATCACAAATGAAACTTCCCTTATTCTCTATAACACGAATGAAACACTTGTGGACTTGAATAAAAAAATCGGAAAGCTTAACCCGCTTTTCGACATCGTCCATGATACTGGTCAGGCAGCCCATCACCTGACAGCAACTATGGCCGGGTTCACATCCGTAAAGCACGACCGTGCCACGGCAGCACTCAACTACATTGATAAAAAAGATCTTGAAGGGATCATGCGCGGAGCTGCTTTCATCTATTATCTCCGTCAGGTTAAAAAAGAATCTGACCGCCAGACGGCAGTAAAAACGGAAACTGCCGGTGTACAGCCGGAAGTGGAAATTTCGTCAGAACAGCCGGATAATCAACTGAACAAGCAGAGTGTACAGCCGGGTGGACCGGTCGTATAAATTAAAAAACAGAGGGAAAAGTATTAACTTTTCCCTCTGTTTTTTTCATGTATATTTGACAAGCATCCAGTTTTCTAAAGGCACTTCATACTGAAGACTGTCCTGTTTAAATAATATATAAGCCCGGCTATTTTTTCATGCACTTCTGAATGCGCTTTCAAATAACTGGATGCTGTTTTTTTCATTTCATCTAAAGTTTCTTCTATGTCAGTCATATAATTATCCGAATTATTAATGTTGTCGTTTACCATACCAATAAGGTGGCTATAAATGTCCGAGTGCTCTTCTATCAACTCCGTGTTATAACCAATTTCTTCGTAAGGATTATGTAAAGTTTTAGTTGTAAAGGTTTCTTCTTCATTAGAGATACTAATTTCCAGCTGGGTCAATAGACTATTTATTTCGTTAATCCCCTCATCCTCACTGCCAAACTGTTCAAACCCTGGACTGGAAATTTTATAGTTAGCAATTAAAGCTTGCAGGGCGTTCACCGTATGAAGCATATGTCTGGACCAATTATCTAACGAATGTGATTTAGCTTCTCCGTTAGAATAACCTTGTTCCACACTGTACGACTCTGTAACTATTTTTTCGAATTCCCGAATCAAAAATGTTGATTGATTTCTATAATATTCTATTTCAGCAATAAACCTCTTCCCTTTGTAGTTCCTCTCATCCTGGTTGCTCTGATTGTTTTTATTTACTATTTGTTGAAAAGGAGTTACTAGTTTATTAATTACTATAATATCTTTAGAAATAAAGCCTTGCACATCGCTAAACTTTTCATCTATGAATGTACCATATTCATTACTTATAAAAACCGACTCTTTTGAGGCAATAAAATTTCCAGTCGGCCTAAAATAGTAATTTATACTTGTAAAAGAAATATCATTTTCTAATCTCTGAATAAAAGGACTATCTTGCATATATGGATTGATAAAAAGATAAAGTTTAGGCTTGCGCGCTGTCTCTCTTAAGAGAGCATCGATAAATGAACTGTAATCTATAATACTTTCATGACCAATATAAATATATACTACAGGGCTGCTGTTAAAATCATCCACTAACTCCATCAGAGGATTTAATTCATTTGAGAAATACATCGTCATCTCAGCCTTATTTGATTCAGGCATACTACCCCTTCTTTCTATTTTCTGTACTATGCTACGATGATAGTAAAAATAATACTTTTTTACTTTTTTTCAATGCATATTTTAAACCCATTGAAAAAGCCTGCTGCTTAGAAAAGCACAGCAGGCTGAATGAACAGATGTCCACTACACTTAAAGATCCAGATTCCATAGTGATGTTCTTCCTACAGAGGTTGCAAGGGCTCCCGCTTCAAGACTTGTCATTATTTCCTCTTTTGTTTCTATTAATCCCCCGGTAATAATAGGAATCTCATACTCCGAAGCTATACGGTCAACTACTTTAGGTATAATTCCAGGTAACATTTCAATGGCATCAGGTTTCGAAGACTGAATCATCTGTATCCCTTTTTCAAGAGCTGTCGTATCTAATAAAAAAAGTCTTTGTATCGTAATCAGACCGACAGTATTAGCATATTTAATAAGGAAAGGCTTAGTCGTAATAATTCCTTCAGGCTTTATGTTCTCTGCAATGTAATCTACAGCTTTTTTATCACTTTTTAAACCTTCTATAAGATCTAAATGGATAAAAACAGCCATTCCACCATCCTGCAGCTTTTCTACCAGCTGGTTTAATGTACAAATATCTCCTGTTAATAAAAATGCAACGTTACACTGACTTTGCACAGCAGTTTCAATTTGAGAAGGGTCACTTATAGCTGCTATTACCTGAGAATCAATTAAGTCCACAATATCGCGTGATTTTTTTGTCATCAATTTCATTTCCAGCCTCTCTTGATGCATACTTATACTATTTTAAGGTTAGAGAGTTCTGATATGTCTGTCAACACGTAATCAGGCTTTATCTTCTTTTCAGTCAGCAGGTCCTCTTTTTTAGTTACACCGCTTAAAACAAGAATACTATTCATCCCGAAATCCTGGGCCATCAAAATATCCGTTTCCATCCTATCACCAATTACAAAGCATTTTTCAGGAGGAAGGTTTAAATATTGAATAACAGTTTCGGCAGCATTTTTCGAAGGTTTGCCTATAATTTCTATCTTCTCACCTTCGGCCATTAACGAATGCATCGCTGCTATCCAGGCTCCTGTATCCGGGATCAGCTGGTTTTCCACAGGGCAGGAAGGGTCCGGATTAACAGCGTAAATTTTCGCTCCGCTTAAATATGCCTGAAACATGTTGTTAAGGTGATCAAACGAAAAGGAGGGTCCTCCTCCTAAAACAGCTTTAGAAGCCATTTCAGGGGAAGACGCCATTGGAAGTCCTGCCGCTTTAAGTTCTAAGGTCAGTGCATCCTCTCCTTCCGACCAGAAAAGATCTCCTTCCTGCATGTTTCTTTTCAAAAACAATGCACTCAAATACGTGCCGGAAAGAATGTCTTCTTTTACAGTTTTAATCCCCATGTCCTTTAACTTATGATAATATGCTGCATTTTTTTTTGTAGGATTATTAGTAAGAAAGCAAATTTTATGCCCTTTGTCATAAAGCTTATTAATAGCTTCAACGGCTCCCGGAATCAGCTTATCTTGTAAATATACCGTCCCATCCAGATCAATAATGAATCCTTTCTGATCAAAGGCAGCCATTAGTAAAGAGAATTCTTTGTGATTTTATTTGCTGCCGTCTGCAGTATGATTACAAGCACGATAATCAGCATAGCCATAGCAGAAGCGGTATATACTTCCCCACGCAGTAGATTCTGGAAGACCATCAAACTCATTGGCGCCCAGTCAGAAGGTGCCATCAATACGGTAATACTCGTTTCTTTAATTACAGTAACGAATACCAGTATTGAACCTGCAGCAATTCCTGGAAGCATAAGCGGTCCTACAACTGTAATAATAGCTACCAGTTTAGAAGCACCAAGGTTAACAGCTGCTTCTTCAATATCCGATTTAATAGCCATCATGGTTCCCATAGTAGATCTGATCATATATGGCATACGTCGCACGGCATAAGCAACAATTAATAAAAAGGCAGTACCCGTCAGCTGAAGTGGGGCGGTATTGAATGTTTGAATATAAGCAATACCGAGAGCAATACCCGGGACGATTAGTGGAATGGAAGACATAAAATCAAGTTTGGAAGTATTTTCTCTAACTACAAAATAAGATACAAGCGTTGCCACTATGACACTTATTATTAAAGCTCCGCCAGCCAGGAGAATACTGTTTAAAATGTTATCTCCGGAACGAGTGAAGACAGTTGCATAGTGATCCATAGTAAATCCTCGTGGCAGAAGGCCCGTGCCCCACGTCGTAGCAAATGACTGAAGAAGTACAGAGAAAATCGCAGACATAGGCAGAACCAAAACAAGGATTGTAAATACGAGTAAAGATCGTGTTACGATTTTGCTGTCGTTTAATTTCGTTCCTTTCGGCTTACCCGAAAGTGTCCCGTAGTCCATGTTTTTAGTTACATAACGCTGCAGCCAGAAAAAGATAGCGGCAACTGCAACCATAACGATAGTTAAAATAGAAGCACCAGCCCAGTTAAAGAAACCTGAAATTTCTCTGTAAGCTTCTACTACAATTAAATTCAGCCCGTCAGGTGCAAGAATAATTGGTGTACCAAAATCGGAAAAGCTTACAGTGAAAATAAGCAGAGCTGCTGAGATGATACCCGGTATAGCAAGTGGGAAAGTAATGAATACCATAGTTGACCAGTTTTTTGCCCCCATATTATTGGAAGCTTCTTCTAATGAAATGTCAGCTATCTTAAAAGCCGCTACCATAGGCCATAATGCGAATGGGAAAAAGAAAAATACTTGAATCAGTACGATGGAGGTCATAGAATAAGCATCAATTAAAACCCCATCAAAACCAAGCGACTGATACATCGTATTTACCCAGCCGGTACGTCCGAACATAATGATAAAACCTGCAGCGGAAATAAATGTTGGAACAATTAGTGGAATAGTACAAAGTGCAGCCAGCGTTTTCTTATAAGGCATCGTGGTTCTGGCAAAAGCATATGCCAGGGGAATACACATCAATATAACTAAAATGGATACTCCAATTGCTAACGCTAAACTGTTCTGCAGAGCTGAAAAGTAGGTCCCCCCTAACAAAAGACTATAATGCTCAAATGAAGCATTGCTTAACCGTTCTATATTCGTAGCCATAATGTCGGGATTCACTAAAGAGCCAAGCAGATTTACCGGCTGACCGGTAAAACTCACGAGAAACACTGAAACTAAAGGCAGTACAAGAAAGAGAAAGAAAAATAAGTATACGACCCATTTCATCACTTTCAAACTGTCAATCGTCCGCAGCCATCCCCGGAACTTCGTGTCTTTTTTAGGCTGTTTATCCTGATTTACACTGCTCATATCAGCAACACCCTTTCACTCGGAAGGTGGACCTTAATTATGTCTCCTTCTTTATAAAGGGTTGTATTTGGCTGAAACTCTTCCTCTACCATTACTTCCATTCCATCAAGCTCAATATCATACCTGATCGTCGGGCCGAGATATGTACTTACTTTTACTTTTGCTTCCACTACGTTTTCTGTTTTTACAGTGCTGCCTTCTCTTATAATTTCAATTCCTTCTGGCCGCACGAGTACTTCTACTTCGCTTTTGTCTGTATGAGTTTCTGATTCCAGTACAACATCATCTGTGATTTTAACTACTGTATTACCTTTTTCATTTTTCTTTAGTACCTGTCCTTTATAAATATTAGAGGAGCCGACAAAATCTGCAACAAATGGATCTTTAGGGTTGCTGTAAAGTTCCGTAGGTGTAGCCATTTGTACAATTTCCCCATCCCGCATGACAGCTACGTGGTCAGCCATACTCATCGCTTCTTCCTGGTCATGAGTAACGAATATAGTAGTTATTTTTAAATCCTGCTGAATTTTTCTAATAGTAGTACGCATGGTGTTTCTTAATTTTTTATCAAGGTTTGATAAAGGTTCATCCATTAAAAGAACAGAAGGTTCCATAACCAGGGCTCTGGCCAGTGCTACCCGCTGCTGCTGACCGCCGGATAATTCATTTACGCCTCTGTCAGCCAGATGCCCGAGCTCTACATAATCTAAAGCATCCTGCACCTTTTTCTCGATTTCTTTTGTGGGTTTGCCTAATCGCTTGCTCATTAATCTTCCAAATGTTTTTATTCTTTTTCCGAATGAACCGGAATAAAGATCTCTAATAGTTAAACTGTAGGCTACATTTTCAAAAACATTGTAATGAGGAAACAATGCATAACTCTGGAAAACCATTCCGCAGTTTCTTCTGTTGGCCGGGACATTGTTTACTACTTTATCACCGATTAAAATCTCTCCGGATGTGGGGGTTTCAAACCCTGCAATACAGCGCATTGTCGTTGTCTTTCCGCAGCCGGAAGGGCCCAGGAGGGCATAAAACTCGCCCTCCTTAATATCAAGGTCCACTCCTTTTAACGCTATTGCTTTATCATATTTTTTAACCAGACTTTTAACTTGTACAGATCCCATGAATAATTCCTCCTATAGTAATTTGCCGACCCTTACTGGTAGCGCTCTCTCCACTGGTTACGTACATCATCGTAATTATCAAATACCCAGTCGATATCGAGGTCCATTGCACTGTCCTGTAACTCATCCAGAGTAAGCGGCGACTGGGATTCTACATTAGGATCCATAGGAATATGCTTCCAGTCAGCTTTAATTTCCTGCCCTTGCTCCGATAGCATAAAGTCTATAAACTTCTGGCCGTTTTCCGGGTTTGGTCCGTTCTCTACAAGTGAAACAGGATTCACGAGAATTGGTGTGTTTTCCGGGACGTGGAAATCAACAGATTCGCCTCTTTCCTGCATCTGATAAGCCATAAAGTCAAAGCCTACGCCCATTTCTGCTTCACCAGTTCCTGTTGCCTGTGAAGGCGCTCCACCAGAGTCCGGCATGGCATTCATCTGCTCATAAAGCGCGTCGAAGTACTCCCATCCTTCTTCTTCACCTTTTTCCATTAGTTGGCTCAATACAAGAAGGGTAGCTGTTCCTGACGCTGCCGGGTTTGGCATCTGCAGTTCGTTTTCCCAGCGTTCATCCAGAAGGTCATCCCAAGTTTCCGGCAGTTCATCCTCATC
>PWLM01000232.1 GCA_003560495.1 Bacillus sp. (in: firmicutes)
AAATCCGCTTTCCCTTGTCCTGCAGCTCTTTTTCGGTGCCGGTCTGCGCTATCTGAAAGGAAGATGTCTCTGTCGTTTCCCGGATGAAAATGTGCGGCAGGTCTTGTTTTTGTTCTGCAAGAACGGGCAGTTTTCGGTACAGCTGTGGAGCACAGTCGACCAGCACAGCTTCCACGTTTAATGCTGACAGCGTTTTTGTCATGTCCCGGATCAGCTCTTCTTCCCGTATAACACGTCCGGAGCCGCTGCAGACAGGGCAGGGCCGTGTCATCATTTCCTGAAGCGTGCGGCGGGACTGCTTTCTCGTCATTTCCACGCATCCGAGAGATGTAAACCCGGCAACGTTAGTAATCGTGCGGTCCTTTTTGACCGACTCCTTCAGCACGTGCAGCACTTCTTCCCGCTGCCTGTCTGTTTTCATATCAATGAAATCGATCATGACAATACCGCCGATGTTACGGAGCCGGAGCTGCCTGGCGATTTCTGCTGCAGCATTTTTGTTTACTTCAAGTGCCGTACCGGAAAGCTCTCCCCCGCCTCTGCCGGTGAATTTGCCGGAGTTGACGTCAATTACCGTCATTGCCTCCGTCTGTTCAATCAAAAGCGATGACCCGCTTTTTGTCCACACAAACGGCCGGAGGGACTTTTCCATTTCCTTATCGAGGTTTTCCTGTGCAAACAAATCCGGCGTGCGGTGCCAGATTACCCGCTCTTCGTCTGAAATGACCTTTTTCCATACACGGGCGAGCACGGCATCGTTTGTTTCCAGGCTCGTCTCCTCATCAAGCATAAAATCCCGTTCCACCCGTGCAGTAACTGAGGACTGGTCAAGATAAATCTTTCCGGGAGCCGCCGGAAAGGCTTTTTGAATGCTCTGGAATTTTTCCTTCAGTGCAGCAAATTCTGCTTCGAGCGTTCCAGCTTCCACACCGGCGGCATTCGTACGAACGATGACGCCTTCACTGTCTGCAAGCCAGCTTTTCGCTGCTGCTCTCAGTTCCGCTCTTGTTTCGTCATCAAGCTTTTTGGAAATCGCTGTATAGCCTCCGTACGGCAGATAAATCAAAAAGCTTCCCGGAAGCGAGAGAAGTCTTGTGAGTGTCGGGCCTTTTGATCCGGCCGCTTCTTTTTTCACCTGGACGAGTACGTCCTGTCCCTGCTGCAGCATGGATGTGACCGCCGGTTCCTTCCCTTCCTGAGCGAGCTTCCAGGCCTGATGCTCCGGAAGCTCCTTTTTATGAATGTATCCGTGTTTGTCGGTGCCGACATCGATAAAAGCGGCATCCATCGCCTTCATAACCCGGTCGACTTTCCCGCTGACAATCATGCCTTCCTGTAGAGGAGCTTCCGGATCTTCGAGGAGCCATTCCTGCACTTTCTCCTCTTCAAGCACGGCGCCGCGGTGGCCGTCCGGAATCTCTTCTACAATAATTCGCCGCTTCATACGTCTGCCTCCTGATTTGTTGTGCCGGAAGCTCCACAGTGAAAACCGCCGGTCGATGAGTTTATATAAATTCCAGAAAATAAAAATGGATAAGAAGAGCCCCTTCCTATCCATGGGGAGGCTTTCCGGACAAACCGGATTGGAGCGAAGTTTCCTCCAGCCATTGGTACCCCAACTTTAAACAGCTTTTTTAAAAATGAGCTTTATCCAATAAAACAGATGCTTCCATATTATATAGTATTTACGAAAAAGAGCACAAGCCCGGCAGCTGTTCTTCGTCCTTCGTGGAAATCTTCGTCAGCAAATACGGCACCAAAAAACACCGCAACTCTGCCGTCACGGTGTTTCATGGATTCCTTCGTCGATATCTTTCCGGAACAGGGGCAGCTGTTCGACCCTTTCAACGATGACAGCGCCATTCGTATTCTGGAAAGCTGCTTCGAACATGCCTCCCCACGGCGTCTCTTCGATTTCCTCTTCGGAAAACGTTTTAATGGCCCCGGCAATATCCAGCTCCTCCGGGTCCATAAAGCCGGCACAAATTACCGCACGGCTGTTTCCGCCCGTTCCGGCATAGGCGCTGCCCATCAGGCTGCCCATGACGTAAATACTGCCGGATGCCCGGAGGACTGCCCCGGGATCCACGTCTCCGAGAAGCAGAACGTCCCCGTCAATTTCAACGGCATCCCCCATCCGGAGAACGCGGTTTAATTTTACAATACGTACAGCCCGCAGCTGCTCTTCCGCTTCTTTTTTTGTAATAAGATTCGACGTGATATCATCAACTTCCAGGTGGAAGGTGTCCAGCAGGAAATCCTTCAGCCGCTTTTCCTGATTTTCCGACAAAAACCGGTTCTTCGTGTCCACAATGACATGGATGGAAGCCGGCTTTCTGCTCGCAAACAATTCTTCGTTATCCCGGAGCACCTGCTCCATACCGTCAAGCAGCTGTTGAAAAGAGCAGCTGTCATTCAGCACAAGCTTCATGCCCCGTTTTGTTCCAATCAGGCTTACATAGCGGTTCAGTTCCTGTTTCATACCCCTTCACCTCCAACTATCGTCCATCGTCTCTCCCGTCCACCGTATAAAACCAGTACCGGACAGGACTCACTATGAGCGCCGCTACAATTCCGTTAATAATAAAAGTCGGAAGAAAGCGGGTAAGAAAAAGTCCCCCGTGGCCCTCGCCGACCATGCCGAGCAGAGACATCATTCCGTACAAATAATATTCCAGAGCAATCACCGCTCCGAGAATAACGACGGTGAGCATCCGCAGGCTCCGTTTAACGGACGCAGCGGAAATAGAAAATATATAGGCAGTGAGCCCCATTCCGAATGTGTAAATTCCAAGCACTGAGCCGTATACGATATCATAAAGCAGTCCGAAAAAGATTCCATAAAACAACCCGTGGCTCCGTCCCCGAAAAATGCCGGTCAGTATGACGAGCATAAGCATAAAGTAGGGAATAAAATACCAGGTGTCCTGATGACTGCTTCCGGAAAAAATCTGAAAAACTGTTCCTTCAATGATAAACAGAATAAAAATCGTCAGTGGAAGGAGAAGACGGCTCATTCTTCTTCCTCCTCTTCTTCCGAATCATCTTCCCCGCCCGGTGCTTCCCGGTCGAGCACTGTTACGTAATCAAGCTGGTGGGAGGATGCCGACGGCTCGACTAAAGCTGTCTGGCTGAGACCGTATTCATCCGACTGAACACTTACTATTTCCCCGATCGTAATTCCTGAAGGAAAAATACCTCCAAGCCCGGAAGTGGAGACGATGTCTCCTTCTTCGACTTCCAGTTCCATATCGATTTTTGTAAAACGGAGATTACCGCTTTCTTCGTCAATTCCTTCCATAAAACAGAAGGCGGTATCATCTCCATCTGTTCTGGCAGAAATACGGTTGGAGGCATCCTGATCGCTGAGAAGCTGTACGGTCGAGGTGAATTGCGAAACCTCCCGTATTTTTCCGACGAGACCGGCGGAGGTAACCACTGCCATGTCTTCGGAGATCCCGTCCTGAGCGCCGACGTTAAGGCCTATCCGCTCGTTCCACCGGTCTGGAGACCGTTGAATAACCATCGCGTGATGGCTCGTATAGTCCGATAAGTCGGATTCCATTTCCAGAGCTTCTTCAAGCTCCGCATTTCGTTCTTCCAGCTGGTTTCTTTCCACCAGAACGGACGCATGTTCTTCAAGCTGGGCTTTCAGCACCTGGTTTTCGCGGTACACGTCCCGGATATCCCCTACGGCTTCCAGAGAATTTGATACCCAGTAAGCCGGGCGCGAAAAAGCCGACTGAACGACTCCGACCGAATCCTGGACAAATTGTTCCGGCCAGGAAAGGCTGCGCTGCTCACTCAATGAATAACCGATAAGACCAACGAGAAAAATGAGGCAGACAAGCAGCACAATCAGCCGTCTGTTTGAAAAAAATGGATTCATTTCATGCACCTTCCTACCTTTTTCGATTCGCCCGGGAAGTTACTCCCGACTTAGACTGAAACATCCGGATATTGGCGAGTGCTTCCCCTGTTCCGTGTACAACACTGTCGAGCGGATGCTCGGAAACAGTTACCGGGATATTCGTTTCCCGGCTGATGACAAGATCGAGGTTTCTTAACAGGGAGCCTCCGCCTGTAATCACAATACCGCGCTCCATAATATCCGACGCGAGCTCCGGCGGTGCCTCTTCCAGCGTGTTTCTGACTGTATCTATAATTGCCCGCACAGTTTCATCGAGAGCCTCCACCATTTCTTCGGAAGAGACAGGGATTGTTTTCGGCAGGCCGCTGACGAGATCCCGCCCACGTACATCCATCGTTTCTTCGCTGTTTCCTTCTCCGGCGGTGCCGATAGTCCACTTCATTTCTTCTGCGGTCCGCTCTCCGATCAGAAGGTTGTATTTCTTTTTTATGTAGCTGATGACCGCTTCATCCATTTCATCCCCTGCTGTCCGGAGAGAGCGGCTTGTCACGATACCGCCGAGTGAAACGATGGCCACTTCTGTGGTGCCTCCGCCGATATCGACGATCATACTTCCTGTTGCCTCCCACACCGGCAGACCGGATCCGATCGCTGCAGCAAACGGTTCTTCAATCGTATAAGCTTCTTTTGCTCCTGCCTGCTTCGTTGCGTCTTCCACCGCCCGTTTTTCCACCGGGGTGATCCCGGAAGGAATACAGACCATCACGTTCGGTCTGCCGGTAAAGATGGACCGTTTACGGAGTGACTGGCGGATAAAATGATTCATCATCGCAGCTGTCGTATCAAAATCGGCAATTACGCCGTCTTTCATCGGGCGGATAACGGATATATTGGAAGGCGCTCTTCCGATCATATCTCTTGCGCGGCTCCCGACCGCTTCCACTTCTCCACTGTCCCGATGAACTGCCACTACCGAAGGCTCCCGGAGAATAACTCCCCGCCCTTTTACGTATACAAGCGTATTGGCCGTTCCGAGGTCAATACCTACATTCTTCGAAAACCCTGCAAACATCTATGTATCTCCCTTCACCCTTGCATTCACTGCTCTTTTTTTAACCGGTACTATTCATTATACGCAATGTTTTTCCTATTGAGTAGCGTTTTTCCAAGAACATCGTAAAATGCTCTAATTATCCTAACATACCGCTTCTCTGATGTACATTTGGCATGGGAAGGAACGAACGGGGTCAGGAAAGCAGGAAACAGAGTAATTATTCCAGCTGGATGCGCTTTCCCTCCAAATGAAAAGACGCCGGCGGGGATATCCTGACGGCGTCTTTTGATGCATCACCACAGCCAGGGGCACGGTAATGCTGATTTCATACAAATCCTTTTTCTTTCATTGAGCAGAAACGCCGGTCCCCGATAATAATGTGATCCAGGAGCTCGATTCCGAGCATTTTACCGGTTTCAGTAAGCCGCTTTGTCACATCGATATCCTCCTGGCTCGGCTCCGGGTTGCCGCTCGGATGATTGTGCAGACATATAAAGGAAGCGGCCGAATAGCGGAGCGCTTCCTTGTAAAGCTCGCGCGGATGGACGATGCTTGCATTCAGGCTTCCGATAAACAACGTTTTTTTGTGAAGCACCGCATTTTTCGTATTAAGGTAAAGCGCGATAAAATGTTCCTGCTTCAAGTGGCGCATTTCTTCCATCATATAATCAGCAACATCCTGCGGGGAGCGGACGATGTGTGTTTCCTCTACGGGAAACTGTTTGATTCTGCGCCCGATTTCCAGCGCAGCACAGAGCTGGACAGCTTTCGCTTCGCCGATGCCCCGGATTTCCATCAGTTCGACAGCGGTGGCCTCTTTCAGAAGCCGGAGCCCGTCAAAATGCCGGATGACCCGCCCGGAAAGCTCCAGTACCGATTCGGACTTCGTCCCGGAGCCGAGCATCAGGGCAATAAGCTCCTGATTCGACAGGACAGACGCCCCGTCCCTCAGCAGGCGCTCCCGGGGGCGTTCACTTTTTGGCACATCCCTTATCATCATTGCTTTTGTCATGCAGGGCCTCCTTACGGCCCGGCTGCTTATATCAGCCGGATCCGTGCTTTTTTAATGCACGAACCACTCTTGCCACAGGCAGTCCCACGATCGAAAAATAATCCCCTTCGATCCGTTCCACGAGGACAGCACCGAGACCTTGTATCCCATAGGCACCCGCCTTGTCTTCGGGCTCCTTCGATTGTATGTATGTATCAATTTCGCTTTCTGTGAGCGGATAAAACGTCACATGTGCCGTTTCGGCAAAAACTGTTTCACCTTGTGCGGAAACGATAGCCGTACCGGTGTGAACCTGGTGGGTTCTTCCGGACAGTTTTTTCAGCATTTCCGCTGCCTCCTTATCACTGCGCGGTTTCCCGAGCACTTCCCCGTCTACGGCGACGAGCGTGTCGGCTCCAAGGACAATGTCCTCCGGATAGTACGAATAGACATCTGCTGCTTTCTGCCGTGCCAGCTCCTGGACGAGCCCTTCCGGGGTCATTTCTTCCTCCACCTGTTCTTCAATCGTACTTGGATGAACAGTAAACCGGAGTCCGATCTGTTCCAGCAGTTCACGCCGGCGCGGGGACTGCGAGGCAAGTATCAGTGATTTCATGCTTCCATCTCCTTTTCTTCTGCGTCCGTGCAGGAAAAATAAAAGAAGTGGTATGGAAAATCATACCACATAAATGATGTTCAGGAAAGAAAAATACGAAAGTACGTTCTTGTTTCTTGCAGTTTTTTTCTCCAATGAGCGGACCGCTGCTCTAGGCGAGGACGAAGCTGATAATCACTGCGACGATTTCAGCGTAAATATCCATAAGAGCCGGACCTGTAAAATAGACGACCGCCGCTCCGGCTGCAATAAATGGCCCGAACGGAATTTCTGTGCGCTTTCCAAGTCCCTTATACAAAATCCAGGGGGCAGCTGTAAGAAGCCCTGCTGCTGCAGCAAAGAACAGAGATAAAAACATTCCCTGAAGTCCGAGCACCACACCGACTACCCCGTAAAGTTTTATATCTCCTCCTCCGACGCCCCCTTTCGAAAGAACAGCTGCGCCGAATAAAAGCAGGAATCCGCCAGCACCTCCAAGGAGGGCATCCCACCAAGGAGCGAGAGGCGCTTCGGTGAGACGGAGAAAGAAAAGCGGAATAAAAAAGAGCAGGAGCACCCGGTCCGGAATAATTTTCGCTTCGAGATCGCTTACAGTAATGATATGTAAAAGCGACATGAACAACAGCGCTGCCAAAAGCTCCCACGTCCACCCGAAAAAGTGCCAGCTGCCGGCAAACAGAAACCCGGTCATTAATTCAAACAGTGGATACACCGGAGAAATCCCCGCCCTGCAGGAAGAACACTTCCCCTTGAGTAAAACATAGGAAAGCACCGGGATCAATTCTCCGGCGCCGAGTACGTGCCTGCACCGCGGGCAGTGGGAGCGGGGAACAAGGACGGACTTCCCCGCAGGAAGACGCATTCCGGCCACGTTATAAAAAGAGCCGAGTACGAGCCCGGCTGTAAAAAAGTAAATATACAGGATCACGTCCAAACTTCCGGCTCCAGACTGCCCCTCACGGCGTTTTTTCTGCTGGCTTTATTGACAAAAATGAATTACATTTATTTCCTATTATACACATTCGGAAGCATAATGGAACAA
>PWLM01000179.1 GCA_003560495.1 Bacillus sp. (in: firmicutes)
AATAAGCGCAGTCGGAAGATCCTTTTCCATGGCGCAGGCCATGGAAAATAGCTGACGACAAGCCCCACGGCAAGCTTCCGCCGGGGAGTGCAGGAGAAAGCTATACATTCAGAAGAATAATTATTCTGAAATCAAGACTTAATCAACAGTCTGGGACGCCCGTCATAGTAATGATGGGCGTCTTTCTGTTGAAAAAATAGTTTTTGCTTTCCTTTGGTTTCCTGCCCCCACCCCCGCTTCCTAGACAGTACGGGCTATGGCTGATATCTTACGTCTGAAAGGAGCTTTTTAAGATTTTTTAATCCGGCGACTCTGCTCTGCGGCACCTTCTTTCTATCCGGGAAAACTCTTCCACGAAAATAGATACTGCGCACATTGTCACTCCAGTCGGGCTTATGTATAATAAACAGGTCAGGGGTGATAGTATGCTTCATGCAGATGCGGAATGGATTGTTTCTGCTGCCGAAAAGCAGCAGGTGGAAAGCCTTCAGGAAAAAACAGGGCTTTCAAGCATTGCTGCGAAATTTTTAGTGCAGCGTTCCATTACAGATATAGAAGAAGTCGATAAATTTTTAAAGGCAGAGGAAAGTCAGCTTCACGATCCTTTTTTAATGAAAGATATGAAAAAAGCAGTAGAGCGTATTCATCAGGCAGTGGAAAACAAGGAAAAAATTCTCGTTTTTGGTGATTACGATGCGGATGGTGTAACAAGTACCTCTCTTTTATATACGACTCTCAGGGAGATGAACGCAGAGGCAGGTTTTTACGTTCCTAACCGATTTACAGAAGGGTACGGCCCGAATGAGGCAGCTTTCCGACACGCAGCGGAAGAAGGGGTGACTCTGATTATTACGGTTGATACCGGAATATCAGCCGTGAACGAAGCGGAAACAGCGAAAGAATTGAATGTTGATCTAATAATTACAGATCACCATGAGCCGCCCCCTCAGGTTCCGGACGGATATGCGGTAATCAATCCGAAACAGACAGACTGCACGTATCCTTTCAAAGAACTGGCAGGGGTCGGGGTTGCCTTTAAACTCAGTCAGGCGTTGACCGGGAAACTGCCGGAGGAGTTTTACGACCTCGCTGCTGTAGGAACGATAGCCGACCTTGTCCCTCTTCATGGGGAAAACCGTGTGCTGGCAGTGAAAGGTCTTGCTTCTTTAAAGCGAAGCCTGCGTCCGGGTCTTGCCGCACTTTTGAAAAGGGCCGGAGCAGAGCAGTCGGAAATTACCGAGGAAACAGTAGGATTTTTAATCGGCCCGAGACTGAACGCAGCAGGCCGGCTGGACAGTGCGGACCCTGCAGTGGAACTGCTCTTAAGCAGAGACCCTGAGGAAGCAGAGGACCTTTCTGTATTGATTGATGATCTTAATAAGGAAAGACAGACAATAGTTAAGGAAATTGCTGAAGAAGCAGAAGCAATGGTGGAAGAACAGGGCGTACCTTCCGTAATAGTCGTCGCGAAAGAAGGCTGGAACCCCGGCGTAATAGGAATTGTAGCAAGCAGACTCGTCGAAAAATTTTACCGGCCGGCGATCGTTCTTTCACTGCAGCCGGAAGAAGGAAAGGCGAAAGGTTCTGCAAGAAGCATCTCAGGGTTCGATATGTTTCAGTCTCTTTCCTCAATGAGAGAACTGCTGCCTCATTTTGGCGGTCATCCTATGGCTGCAGGGCTGACAATGAAAATGGAGGACGTTGAAGAGCTTCACAGCAGACTGATCAGAGTGGCAGACGAAACGATGACAGAAGATGACTGGAAGAAAAAACTTCATATAGACTTATCAGTTGAGATAGAAGAAATTTCTGTCGGGACTATTCAGGACCTGTCCCGGATGGCTCCTTTCGGCATAGGCAACCCTGCTCCCAAAGTGCTTCTTCAGAAAACAACGGTGGAACAGGCAAAGTGTATTGGTTCCGGTCAGGATCACCTTAAACTTACACTGACAGACGAAGGCCACGCACACGCACTGGATGCAATTGCATTTAGGATGGGGAATAAAATGAACCAGCTTTCTCCCTTGGCGAAACTTTCCGCTGTAGGAAAACTGTCCATCAATGAATGGAACGGACGTGTCAAACCGCAGCTTATTGTAGAAGATATGAAAGTGAGTGAATGGCAGCTGTTTGACTACCGCGGTGACAAGCGTTATGGCAAAGAAGAAGCACCGGAGAGAACGATCATCAAGTTTCAGGAAAATACCGATACATCCCGTCTGCCCCGATCGTGGAACCTCCTGTCTGTCTCGAGTCCTGAAAAAGTGAATGAAAGCCTTGGTGAAGTACGCCACGCAGTACTTTACGATATGCCGGAAACGTTCAATCAGATAGAAGCAGTTATGAGTGCTATGAAACAGGTGGAACAGGTGGATGCTGTATTTTATGAAAAAGAGGATTATTTTTTCACGGCGCTGCCTGCACGTGATCAGTTCAAGTGGTTTTATGCTTTTATACAAAAACGAAAAACATTTGATTTTAATAAGCACGCGGAAGACCTGGCGCGTCATAAGGGATGGAATAAAAATGCTGTTTCTTTTATATGCCGCGTGTTTTCAGAGCTGGAATTTGTTAAAATAAATGATGGTATAGTGACGCTTGAAGAAAATCCTGAGAAAAGAGATTTGTCAGAGTCTCATACTTATCAGAAACATATACAAAAAAGCCGTATTCAGCAGGAATTGTGCTACTCCACGTTCCGATCGCTTAAAAAGCAGCTGGATGCGATGATGAAGGACGGCTCTGCAGAGATGCAGAAGACCGAACCGGTGGGAGGAAGCAGAAGTGGATTTTAAGAAATATGTAACGGTCGTAGAAAATTTTCCGAAAGAAGGTATCCGTTTTAAGGATATTACGACGCTTATGGAAGATGGGGAAGCCTACAAAAAAGCAATCGACAAAATGGTTCACTTTGCACAGGACAAAGATATTGATATTATCGTCGGTCCGGAAGCCCGGGGCTTTGTTGTCGGCTGTCCCGTCGCTTATGCAATGGGGAAAGGGTTTGTACCTGTCCGGAAAGCAGGAAAACTTCCACGGGAAGTTCTTGAAGTGGACTATGGTCTCGAGTACGGTAAAGACTCACTCAACATTCATAAAGGATCGATCAGACCAGGCCAGCGGGTACTCATCACCGATGATCTTCTTGCTACGGGCGGTACGATCGAAGCGACGATCAAAATGGTCGAAAAAATGGGAGGCATAGTAGCTGGAATTGCTTTCATGATTGAACTCAGCTATCTTGACGGAGCCAATCGTCTGCAGGACTATGATGTCTTTACACTTATGACCTACTAACAGGAAAGCGGCAGGCCTCCAAGGAGACTTGCCGCTTTTGATTCTTCTGCGCAGACAAATTACATATTATAAATGTATATACCTATAACTTATGATAAGATGAAACATAATCGAGTATTTTCGACAACAGCTTTCCGCTCTGTCACACAAGCTGCGGTAGAGACTTCTAAAAAATGCAAGGTGATCCTATGACTAGTGAACAAGTACTGGAGAAGGCAAGTGAATACTTACCGGAGAAAGACGTGGAGTTTCTGCGCAGAGCTTACGAAATGGCAGAATACGCCCATCGCGAGCAGTACCGTCGTTCCGGAGAACCTTACATCTGGCATCCTGTGCAGGTAGCGGGGATTCTTGTGGATCTCGGGATGGATCCCGATACGGTAGCGGCAGCTTTTCTGCATGATGTCGTGGAAGATACGGATGTCGGTCTTGATGAGCTGGAAACAAAATTCGGTGAACAGGTGGCCATGCTCGTTGATGGTGTGACAAAGCTTGGAAAAATCAAGTATAAGTCCAAAGAAGAGCAGCAGGCCGAGAACCATCGTAAAATGTTTGTGGCCATGGCGAAGGACATACGGGTAATTTTAATTAAGCTTGCTGATAGGCTTCATAATATGCGGACTTTGAAGCACCTTCCTCCGGAAAAACAGCGGAGAATCTCCAATGAAACACTGGAAATTTTTGCTCCGCTTGCGCATCGTCTTGGTATTTCCAAAATAAAGTGGGAGCTGGAAGATACTTCTCTCCGTTATTTGAACCCTCAGCAGTACTATCGTATTGTGAATTTGATGAAGAAAAAACGGGTGGAACGGGAAAGTTATATTGACGAAGTAAAAGATCTGCTCAAAGACCGGCTGGGAAACATGAATGTGGAAGCGGACATTCATGGAAGAGCAAAGCATATTTACAGTATTTACCGTAAAATGGTTCTTCAAAAAAAGCAGTTCAACGAAATTTATGATCTTTTCGCCGTGCGGATTGTCGTAAAAAGCATAAAAGACTGCTATGCCGTACTCGGTACTATTCATACGCAGTGGAAACCGATGCCGGGGCGGTTTAAAGACTATATTGCCATGCCAAAGGCGAATATGTATCAGTCTCTGCATACGACGGTAATCGGACCTAAAGGCGACCCGCTGGAAGTGCAGATTCGTTCGGAGGATATGCATAAAGTAGCAGAGTTCGGGGTGGCCGCCCATTGGGCCTACAAAGAAGGCAAATCAGTTGATGATGCTGAATCCCTGGAAACGAAAATGTCGTGGTTCCGTGAAATTCTGGAATGGCAGAACAATACGAACGATGCTCAGGAATTTATGGAATCCCTTAAAATTGATCTTTTTTCGGATATGGTGTTTGTTTTTTCTCCAAAAGGAGATGTGATGGAACTTCCGAAAGGTTCAGTTCCTTTGGATTATGCCTACCGCATTCACACAGAAGTCGGGAATCGGTGTATCGGCGCCAAAGTGAACGGGAAAATGGTGCCTCTTGATCACCAGCTGAAAACGGGGGACATCGTAGAAATTCTTACATCGAAGCATTCGTATGGTCCAAGTCAGGACTGGCTGAAGATCACTCAGAGTTCTCATGCGAAAAACAAAATCCGTCAGTGGTTCAAACGGGAAAAGCGGGAAGAAAATGTGGAAAAGGGCCGCGACATGGTGGAAAAGGAAATTGAGAAAAAAGGTTTTACGGCCAAGCAGGTGCTGACAAAAGAAAATATAGAACGCGTGATGGATAAGTTCAGTTTTACAACAGAGGAAGACATGTATGCGGCGGTTGGATATCAGGGAATTACGGCTGCACAGGTTGTTACGAGGCTCACGGATAACCTTCGGCGGCAGGAAGAGCAGGTTGAAAAGCAGACACTTGCTGAAGCGGTCGAAGAATTAAAGCCTCAGCATAAAAGTTCCTCAAAGACGGACAGCGGTGTCCGCGTCAAAGGGATCGATAACCTGCTTATTCGTCTTTCCCGATGCTGCAACCCTGTCCCGGGGGATAATATTGTCGGTTATATTACAAAAGGCCGGGGTGTTTCCATCCACCGGAGTGACTGCCCGAATGTCCAGCAGGAGGATGTAAAAGCGCGGCTGCTTCCCGTCGAATGGGATACGCGCCCGCAGCAGTCCAAAAACTACGATGTGGATATTGAAATAAGCGGCTATGACAGACGTTCTCTTCTTAACGACGTTCTTCAGGCCGTTGCCGAGACAAAAACTAATATCCAGGCTGTTACCGGCAAAGCGGATAAAAATAAAATGGCAATGATTGATATGACCATTTCCATTCAGAATACTGCCCACCTGCAGCGGGTAGTGGAGAGAATTAAACAAATATCGGACATTTACACAGTTCGACGGGTAATGCATTAATAAATAGAAAGAGGGAAATTATGCGTGTCGTTGTACAGCGTTCCAAACAAGCATCGGTTACTGTAAACAGTGAAGTTACAGGGGCGGTTGAGCACGGGTTCGTCCTGCTGGTGGGTGTCACACATGATGATACTGTGCAGGATGCCCATTATACAGCTGATAAAATAGCCGGACTGCGTATTTTTGAAGATGAAAATGATAAAATGAACCTTTCCATCAAAGATACGGAAGGAGGCATTCTTTCTATCTCCCAGTTTACGCTTTACGGGGACTGCCGCAAAGGCAGAAGACCGAATTTTATGGAGGCTGCCCGGCCGGAGCATGCTGAGAAAATATATAATTTGTTCAATAACCGGCTTAAAGAGCACCATGACCTACAGGTGGAAACAGGGATGTTCGGTGAAATGATGGATGTATCCTTTACAAACGATGGACCGGTAACTTTAATAGTGGAAAGTAAATAATAAGGCGCTCTTGACAGGAGCCTGAACTATTCGTATTATTAGAAATTATGAATAAAGCCGTAGAAGGAGAACAGTAGTAAAGCTTCCCCGACTTCAGAGAGAAATGCCGCAGGCTGGAAGCATTTTGTCGGTCCTTTATGAAAGAACACTCCAGAGGCGTCCTTTTGAACATTCAGATCAGTAGAAAGAGACCGCGCGTCAGGCGTTACATGACAAAAGTGGAAGCTTGTATGCTTCAACTAGGGTGGTACCACGGGTTTATTTCCTCTCGTCCCTGACATTGTCAGCGGCGGGAGTTTTTTTATGGAGAAATTTAGGAGAGCAGGTGAAAGTATCATGTCATTCAGTATACCGCGGGGAACCCAGGATATCCTTCCTGGAGAATCAGAAAAATGGCAGATTATCGAAGCAAAAGCCCACGATCTCTGCCGAAGATACAACTACAGGGAAATACGAACGCCGATATTTGAGCAGACGGCATTATTCGCACGGGGAGTCGGAGACACGACCGATATCGTCCAGAAGGAAATGTATGAATTTAAGGACCGCGGAGGCCGCAGTCTGACTCTTCGTCCTGAAGGAACAGCGCCGGTAGTACGTTCCTACGTGGAACAGAAAATGCACGGCTGGGTAAATCAGCCGGTTAAACTTTATTACACCGGACCTATGTTCCGCTATGAGCGGCCGCAGTCCGGGCGGATGAGACAGTTCGTCCAGTTCGGAGTCGAAGCTCTCGGCAGTGCAGATCCCGCTGTAGATGCAGAAGTGATCGCCCTTGCGATGGAGTTTTACAAAGAGCTGGGGCTTCATAACCTTAAACTGATTATAAACAGCCTCGGGGATAAAGAAAGCCGGGAGGCGCACCGCAGCGCTTTAGTGAATCACTTTGAACCGAGAATTGATGAATTCTGCAGCGACTGCCAGGCACGCCTCGACAAAAATCCGCTGCGTATTCTGGACTGCAAGGTGGACCGTGATCATGAGCTGATGACGAATGCACCTTCCATTCTTGACTACTTGAATGAAGAGTCCCGGGAATATTTCAAAAACGTACAGACTTTTCTTGAGGAAATGGGCATTGACTACGAAATTGATGCACGTCTCGTCCGGGGACTGGACTACTATAATAATACCGCTTTTGAGATTATGATCGACGGGGAAGGATTTGGAGCGATCACTACCCTTGCAGGCGGCGGCAGATACAATGGACTTGTTGAAGATATTGGCGGTCCGGAGACGCCCGGCATCGGCTTTGCTTTAAGTATAGAAAGACTTCTGATGGCACTGGAAGTTCAGGGAGTTGACCTGATGCAGGAGCATGATGACCTGGACGTGTATATCGCAGCGCTCGGAGAAAAAGCACGTAATAAAGTGCCGGCACTGCTTCATCAGCTCCGGGCTGCAGGCTTTTCCGCAGATGCGGACTATATGGA
>PWLM01000120.1 GCA_003560495.1 Bacillus sp. (in: firmicutes)
ACTTATGACAATTCCTGTTAAAAGGAAGGTTCCAGCTCCAACGCCGGCAGTCACCGCTCCTCCCCATGAATGGACAGCGTCGTTTATGCCGGAGAATTTTTCATAGTGATCCCCGCGGTCGTAAATGGCTTCTATTTCTTTATACTTTTCAAGTAGCTGTACCGATTTTTTTACAGCTTCCAGCGTTTCAGGATAAATAACGATGACATCATTCAGCGGATTATCTGCGCGGAGTGCTTCCAGATATTCTTCTCCTTCGTAAAAAGCAAGCATACCTTCAAGTCCCTGCTCTTTCGTTATAATACGCACTGGATGCTGTAAATCTTCTTCGAGTATGTGCGCCATATTTTCCGGATCTGTTCCTTCTTTTAAAAACACTTTAACGTCTATATTTCTCTCCACAGCAGCTGTTACGTAGTGGAGATTTTGAAAAGCAAGAAAAAACATCCCGAAAAAGATTAATAACAGACCAGCAGTCCCGGCGGCGGCTGTACTTCTGCCCGGCTGCTGCACAATGCTCGCGGCGGCTTCACTCATCCATCGGATCATATCCCTCCCTCCTTTGCCCGGTGTCCAGAACAACCCGTCCTCTGTTTAGTTCAATAATCCGGGCTCCTGCTGATTTCGGACAGTGGGCTGTCATTAACACCGTCACTCCTGCTGCGTGAAGGCGATGAAACAGCTGCATTATTTCTTCGGCTCCCCGGTCGTCCAATCCGGCGTCTGGTTCATCTAAAAGGAGCAGACGGGGGTTATTTACGATAGCACGTGCTGCAGCTGCCCGCTGCTGTTCATCGCCGGAAAGTTCTTCAGGAAAACAGTGTGCCTTATGCTGCAGACCTGTCGTTTCCAGGACCCTCCGCACTCTGCCTGCCACCGCTTTCTTACCGACACCAGCTGCTTCCAGTACATACCCTACATTTGCAGCCACCGTTTTCTTTGGAAGAAGCCGGCGGTTCTGAAAAATTATACCGGTTTCCCGCCGGTATAATGCAAGGTCTCGTGCTGAAAGGCTGTCCAAGTCCCTTCCAAGACAGGAGATTTTTCCTTTGCAGGCTTTTTCCTCCCCTGTAAGCAGCTTAAGAAACGTAGTTTTTCCTGATCCTGCCTTTCCAGTGACGCACACAAATTCCCCTTCATTTATTTTTAAAGAAAGTAACATTTTCCTTTCCCCATGCTTATACCTGTGCTCTACTCCGCTTAAATTGATCATTTATTCCCCTCTTTTCTGATTAAAAACAAAAAAAGCCCCTTTCTTTACATCTGCAGTGTAAAAAAAGGAGCTCGTATCTCATATGTGTTTCCAACATTCAGCGTAATATGAAATTAGTTCTGGTCAACAACCCATGCCGCTACGTCTTCTGCGTCATCACCTTCTACAAGGTCTTCCGGCATGCTTCCAGGTCCTTCCTGAATAGATGCTACAACTTCATCATGGGAATAACCGTCCAGAGCCGGTCCTGTGCCGCCTTCAAGATCACCACCGTGACAAGATGCGCACTGTCCCTCGTAAAGCTCTTCACCATTGGCAAGATCGTATTCACCGTTATTGTCCGCGGCTTCATTGTTAGCTTCGTTGTTGGCACCGTTGTCCGCTCCATTGTTTCCTGCCGGATCTTCCGCGTTGTTATTGTCGCCACCGCAGGCAGCGAGTAGAAGAGCGGTACCAAATAGTCCTGCTGCAATCTTCTTCATGTTTATTCCTCCTTCTCTCAATTTAATACTGTGGCAGAAAGTCGAAACTCCCGCTATTCCATTATAACCTATTTACTTCCTTTTGAAACCTTCTCCAAGAACTTCCGATGCATCCGTTACGATAACAAATGCCTCAGCATCAATAGTTTTAACTAATTGTTTCAATTTTGTTACTTCGTTTCTTCCGACTACACATAAAAGTACCGGTCGGTCGTGGTTCGTATATCCTCCATATCCGGCAAGTTTTGTAACTCCACGGTCCACCTGGGTAAGCAGTCCCTGCTTTACTTCCTCCTCATATTCCGAAATAATCAGCACCATTTTCGAATATCCGGCACCAACCTGCACAACATCAATCGTTTTTCCGGTAATAAAAAGAGCAAGCAGCGCGTAAAGGGCGAATTCAAATCCGAATACTACGGCGGATGAGGTCACCACCAGCCCATCAATAATAAAAATAGATCCACCGAGCGTGATCCCTGTATATTTCGTGATGATCTGCGCTGCAAGATCGGTCCCACCCGTAGAAGAATACGAGCGGAAAACAATGCCCAGACCGAGCCCGACTCCGACTCCACCCATGATGGAAGCAAGGAGCGGGTCCTGCGTCGCCGGTTCCCAGTGCCTTGTTAAAAAAACGACATAAGGAAGAAACAGTGTTCCGGCAAGTGTTTTTGCTCCATAAAGCAGACTTCCGGTTAAACTGCCCCCAAGAAGCACAACACCCGCGATAAATAACGGAATGTTAAAAGCCCACTGAGTAAATGCCGGTTCAAATCCAAACAGCTCCACGAAAAGTGTGGAAATACCTGCGACCCCGCCGGAGGCAATCTGGTTCGGCAGAAGAAAAAGGTTAAATGCAACAGCTACTATAGCTGAGCCGACAAGTACGTGTGCGAATTCAAACAGCGTCCGCTGAAAAGGTGTAGTCAGTTTCGCCGTTTCCCGGCGTTTCAATTTTTTCATCATGCCGATGTTCCCCCTGTTCCTGAAAATCCTTTCGTAGTATACCACCGGGGTTTCACCTTGTAAACGCGGTCCCACTAACGCTTTAGTGCAGGAAATCAACCTCAGCTTAAAGGTTCCACGCCATCTATCGGGAACAAAAAACTCTCCACCATCGGCCAAGGAAACAGTTTTTGCAGATTATTGAAAAAATGTTTTATTATAAATAGACGGTTTTTGCTTTCGCCTCCACAGGACGCTTTCCGGGCGGGCCGGCCTCAGCTAATTTTTCCCTCCCGCTGCTCGGGAAAAATGGATCTTCGGCTCGTCCTGTTTCGCCCCGGAGTCGCCTGCTGCAGCTTCAGCAGAAACATAAAAAGAAGTTTTCTCTCTTAAAAAACGTATTTCTGCCGTCTTTTCTTCAATAAAGGCGATACTTTTTTCCTACGGAACGGCCGGAGTTCAAACAGCTGACGACGAGCCCCACGGCAGGCTCGAAATGTGAAGGAGAGCTGTACGCTGAATTAATCTAAAAAGCAGCCTTAATCAACAACCTAAAAAAAGCTGCCCCCACAGACCGGGGGACAGCTTTTGAAATATACACCTTTTTTCCCAATAATAGTAAGAAACGCCGTCAGGGTGGAATATTAATCGATTCGTGAGCGGAGATATCCATCGATAAACTGCGTCAGGTCTCCGTCCATTACTGCCTGGGTGTTTCCTGTTTCTACGTTTGTCCGGTGATCTTTCACCATATTGTAAGGATGAAAAACATAGGAACGGATCTGGCTCCCCCAGCCGATTTCCGACTGCTCGCCGCGAAGCGCTTCCGCCTCCTGGCGCTGGCGGTCCATTTCCTGCTGGTAAAGCTTGGCCCGGAGCATATTCATAGCTCTTTCCCTGTTTTTAATCTGGGAACGCTCCGACTGACAGCTCACCACTGTGTTTGTAGGAATATGCGTCATTCGGACAGCCGAATCGGTTGTGTTGACGTGCTGCCCGCCGGCGCCGCTGGAACGGAACGTGTCCACGCGGATATCCTCCGTTGACAGGTCAATTTCGACCGTATCATCAAGCTCCGGCATAACATCACACGAAGCAAAAGACGTATGACGTCGTCCGGAAGAATCGAACGGCGAAATCCGTACAAGCCGGTGGACACCCTTTTCAGCTTTAAGATAACCGAATGCATTATGACCTTTGATCAGCAGGCTGACACTTTTTACTCCCGCTTCGTCTCCCGGAAGATAATCAAGTGTTTCCACCTGGAATCCCTGCCCCTCGGCCCAGCGTGTATACATGCGGAGCAGCATGGAAGCCCAGTCCTGGGACTCCGTTCCACCGGCTCCCGGATGCAGTTCGAGAATCGCGTTATTGCCATCGTAAGGTTCACTAAGCAGAAGCTGCAGTTCAAACTTGTCGAGCTGCTTCACCGTATTGTGAATTCCTGTTTCGAGTTCATTTCTCAGATCTTCGGCTCCCTCTTCTTTAACAAGTTCGTAGGAGACTTCCAGATCTTCAATGCTCGATTCGATCGAGCGGTATTCGTCTGTCATCGCCTTTAAGGCATTGTTTTCACCGATAACTTTCTGTGCTTCTTCCTGGTTTTCCCAAAAGGAAGGATCGGCCATCCGCTCCTCCAGTTCGGCAATCCGGGTCTCTTTTTCTTCCAGGTCAAAGAGCCCCCCTGTAGTCCGCTAACGTATCAGCCATATTTTGAAGCTTTTGTCTTATTTCTGCCATTTCCATCTTCAATCACCTCGTAAAAAAATTAGCTGTCTTCCGCACTGGAAAACTATGCTTCCTGTCTGCCGTGACAGTTTTTATATTTTTTCCCGGATCCACATGGGCACGGGTCATTCCGCCCAGTTGTTTCTCCTTTTACATACGGCTCCGCCTTATCTTTCGATTCTTCTGCCTGCTGCTGCGCCCCGGCACTCCGGTGTACTGCTTTTCCTTCTGCCACCTGCTGGCGCTTCATGTTCGTTTCGATCTGCGCTTTCATAATGTAGCGGGCTACTTCTTCCTCGATCGAGGCCACCATTGTCTGGAACATTTCGTAACCTTCGAATTTGTACTCACGCAGTGGATCATTCTGAGCATAGGCCCGGAGGTTGATCCCCTGACGAAGCTGATCCATCTGGTCAATATGGGCTGTCCACTTCGTATCAACTGTGCGCAGAAGAATAACTCTCTCGAATTCGCGCATCTGCTCCGGTGTAAACTCCTGTTCACGCTTGTTATAGTCCTCAAGCACTTTTTCCATGATTGTCTCAACCATTTCTTCCGGATCAAGACCCTTGATTTCTTTTTCTTCCAGATGCTGTTCAGCAAGTACTGTCACGTTGACATACTCGACGAGTCCTTCCAGGTTCCAGTCTTCCGGTACTTCTTCTTCCGGAGTATAGGAATTAACAACACGTGTTACGGTGGATTCAATCATCTGTTCCACTACCGGACGGAGATTATCCGAATCGAGAACTTCATCTCTCTGCTCGTAAATAACATCCCGCTGTTCCCGCATAACGTCATCGTACTGAAGCAGCTGTTTCCGGGCATCAAAGTTGCTTCCTTCCACCCGTTTCTGTGCCTGTTCTACGGCTTTAGTGATGATCCTGCTTTCAATCGGCTGATCTTCCTCCATGCCGAGTCTTTCCATCATCTTGCTCATGTTATCCGAGCCGAACCGGCGCATCAGCGGATCTTCCATGGAAAGATAGAATAGGGATTCACCAGGATCTCCCTGACGTCCGGAACGTCCACGAAGCTGATTGTCTATCCGCCGGGATTCATGGCGCTCCGTTCCGAGGACGAACAGCCCTCCAAGGTCCGCTACTCCGTCCCCGAGTTTAATATCCGTTCCCCGGCCGGCCATGTTCGTTGCAATGGTCACTGCTTTTTTCTGACCGGCCTGTTCAATAATCTCCGCCTCGCGTGCATGGTTTTTAGCGTTCAGCACGTTGTGGGGAACCCGGTTCTTTTTAAGCATTTTTGAAATCAGTTCGGAAGTGTCCACGCTTACTGTACCTACAAGCACCGGCTGCCCTTTTTCATAAAGTTCCTCCACCTTGCTGACAATCGCCCGCTGCTTGCTTTCCAGCGTTTTATAAATCAGATCCGGGTGGTCATTACGTATGATCGGTTCATTCGTCGGCACAGAGTATACGTTCATGTTGTAAATGTTCGTAAATTCTTCTTCCTCCGTTTTCGCTGTACCTGTCATACCGGCGAGTTTTTCATACATACGGAAATAATTCTGAAACGTAATGGAAGCCATCGTCATACTTTCACGCTTGATTTTGACGCCTTCCTTAGCTTCGATCGCCTGGTGGAGCCCGTCGCTGAACCGGCGGCCTTTCATTAGACGTCCGGTAAACTGGTCCACGATAGCTACTTCTCCCTCATCAACAACGTAATCTTCATCACGTATCATGACTTTATGGGCTTTTAAGGCCTGGTTAAGGTGGTGGTTCAGCTGCACGTGTTCCGAATCAAACAGATTGTCGATATTAAAAATACGTTCCGCTTTGGAAACACCGCTTTCGGTAAGCTGTACCGCTTTTGTTTTCTCATCAAGCGTGTAGTCCTCGTCTTCCTTAAGCATTTTCACAAAGGAATTTGCAGTGCTGTAAAGCTCTGACGTCTTATTGGCAGAGCCTGAAATAATAAGCGGTGTACGGGCTTCATCAATTAAAATGGAGTCGACTTCATCGACGATAGCGAAATGAAGTTTCCGCTGCACCATCTGATGCTTGTACGTCACCATATTGTCTCGCAGGTAATCGAAACCGAACTCATTGTTCGTACCGTACGTGACGTCTGCTGCATAGGCTTCCCGCTTTTCTTCCTTCGTCATACCGGCTACGTTTAATCCGACAGACAATCCGAGAAAATTATACAGTTTCCCCATATCTTCCGCATCACGGCGGGCGAGATAATCGTTAACAGTAACAACATGCACACCTTTTCCTGTGAGAGCGTTAAGGTATACGGCCAGTGTCGCCACAAGCGTTTTACCTTCCCCTGTTTTCATTTCCGCAATGTCGCCCTTATACAGTACGACACCCCCGGTGAGCTGCACGCGGAAATGCTTCATTCCAAGAGAGCGCCACGCGCCTTCCCGGACAACTGCGAAAGCTTCCGGCAGAAGCTTATCGAGAGGCTCTCCATTTTCATACCTCTCTTTGAATTCTTCCGTTTTGGCACGGAGGGCATCATCACTAAGCTGCTTCATCTCATCTTCTCTGGATTCTGTGTCGGATACCTGCTTGTCCAGCTTCTTTAAATAACGCGCATCCGAATCTCCAATGACCTTTTTAATTAATCCCAACATCGGACATTGCTCCCTTATTTCTTATTTTCCTTATTTACTGACTGTCTATTTTCAGTTACATAAACGAAAGAACGGAGCGCTTTTTCCACTCCGTCTGCTTTCGTGGTTTTCAGCTTTTTACGGTCCCGTTTATTTTATCAGTTTGCAGAAAAGCTTACAAGGTGAACCCGCTTCACGTTTCCTCCTTATTATACGGCAGCTGTCCGGGGTTGAAAAGGTACGCCGTTTCCAGGCAGAAACAGGAAGGCAGCCAGCCGGTTTGAATTCCTGCTTCTTCCTCCTTATAATAAGTGTCAGCATCGGAGTGAATGAATTCATCCCGGAAAAGAGGCAGCGGTAATGATAACAGTTAAAAAGGTACTTAATAATAATGTCGTAATTGCAGAGCACCCTGAGTACGAAGAAGTAGTCCTTATTGGAAAAGGTCTCGGCTTCGGACGGAAACCCGGCCAGGAAATCGCGGGGGATCAGGCGGAAAAGTTCTTTGCTCTCCGCAGCTCCGAGGAACAGGAGCAGTACAAAAGTCTGCTGAATTATGTAGAGGAAGA
>PWLM01000195.1 GCA_003560495.1 Bacillus sp. (in: firmicutes)
AAAAGCAGCAAAAAGCCGGGAACCCTCAAATCCACATTAACAGGAGCAATCATAGGTGGAGCCGCTGGATATTATTTCAGCCCTAAAAACCGCCACAAAGTAGCCGGTATGCTTGAAGACATGGACACCGATGAAATGAAGGATATGTGGAGGGATAAAAGTGAATCCCTCGCCGAAAAGTTAAAGGAAAAAGCCGGAAATACAGGTACTTCCCTCAAAGATTCCGCAAAAAGTCTTTTCACAAAAGGAAAAGAGGACGAGGAAGACGAGGATGAAGACTACGAAGACGAAGAGGAAGAAATGGATGAAGATGAAGATGAGGAAGAGGATGAGGAAGAAGAAGCCTCTGATCTTGAAAAGGAAAACGAACAGCTTCAAAGCCGCATAGATGAACTCGAAGAAAAAATGGAGAAATTTATGAAGGGTCAGAATGAAGAAGACGAGGAAGAGGAAGACGAGGAAGAAGTAGAGGAAGAGGAAGAAGACGAAGACGAGGAAGAAGAAGAGCAGGAAGACGACGGTCAGGAAGAAGAAGACGAAGACGAGGAAGAAGAAGAATATTCCGGACAGGAAACAGAAGTAGAAGGAAAGGGAAGCCGCAAAAAAAGCTCTTCCAAAAAGTAATTTTTAAGGAAGGCTAAAGAAGGGGTCGACATTATGCCAGGAATAAAAAAAGAAAAAGATGTTATTTTACAGCTCCTCATTGAATCGGTAAATGAATATGAAGATTACGAAGTACCAGTGACGTTGAATGTCAACGGAACTCTAGTAAGCGGCACCCTCCAGTCAGCCGAAGATTATTTTAAGGAAATGCTTGAAGTGTTTGATGAAGACTCCGATGCAGACAAACACGTGTATGAGCAGCTGAAAAAGGCAACTGACCAGCTGAAAAGCGGGGAAGAACCCGAAATTAACTACATCCACGTAAAAGATGCAAAAATGTTTGATGAATCGGGGGGCGCTGCTCCTTCAAAAGGAGAAGTAACATGGCGGGGCAAACTGCACGAAGTAGACGGATTTTTTATAGGAAAATTGAAGGAATCCTAATTTTTTAGGGAGGTGAAGCTATGGCAGAAGAAGAAGCCTCCACGGGGAAGAAAATTAAGAAAAAAGCAGAAAAAGCCAAAGAAACAGTAAAAGATGAAGCAGTAGACGAAGCTAAGGATTTTGCCGATGATCATCCTCAGGCTAAAAGTGCAGCAGCAGCCGCGGGGATCGGTAAAAAGTTCTATGACACTTTTGAGCAGGCCAGGGAGGCCAAAGACGATATTAAAGAGAGTTTTGAAGAAGTCGGCGATAAATTAAGCGAAACAAAAGAAAAATTTAAAGAGCGCGCCGAAGATGCTGAGGATGAGCTCGAAGATCAGATGGAAAACGCGAAAGAAGAAGTTAAGGATAATGCGTTCACACGTGATAAAGACGATGATGACGGCATTAAATCTGTCTCTGACATCAAAGGGTACTCTGGCGTTAAGGGGGCCAGCAGTATCAAGGGAGCATCCTATATTAAAAAACCCTAAAATTTTAAAAGGAGAGATGTAGAAATGGGTATTCAGAAAAGTACAGATTCATCCAGTCTCGCAGAAGTTATTGACCGTATTTTAGATAAAGGAATCGTTATCGACCTTTATGCACGGATTTCACTTGTAGGTATCGAGCTTATTACAATTGAAGCACGTGTAGTTATTGCCAGTGTTGATACGTGGCTTCGATATGCAGAAGCAGTTGGTCTGCTTCGTGACGAAGTGCAGGGTGAAATTGATGAAGACCTCTCTGAAGGCAGCAGAGAGCAGTTAAACTTCGCGTAATAAACAAAACTGCCAGACAGGCTGAAGAAGTATATGCAGAAGGGTCCTGCCGGCAGCTTATCCGGAGTTATACTTCCTCCGGATAAGGGCCGGCTGTCCTTTTTTCAGGATAAAGGAAAAGTCAGTTCACATTTCAAATTCAAAAGGTGGGATTTTGGTGAAAACAGAAGACTTAATTACTTCAGTGAAAGACTATTTTAAAAGCTATTTATATCCAGTACACCGGATAACAGCAATTAAGAACAGAGATGAAGGCTGGGAACTCGGTGTGGAAGTAATCGAAGAAAAAGAATATATGCAGCGTTATGGACGGGACCAGCTTATCGGCACGTACCTCGTACACGTAAATGAAGACGGAGATGTGTCATCTTTTGAGAGAACTTCACTCCGGCGCAGAACTTCCACAGCTGTCCATGGCGAAGAAGAGGCTGATTAATTATGAGTGCACAAAATCAGACATCATCCAGAAGAACTGCCGCCCAAAAAAACCGTGAGAATTTAAGCAGAAAAAGAAATCAGTCACAAAGATCCGCTCCGGCTGCCCGAGGACCGCAGGATCAGAAACCACCTGAAAAGAAAGAAGAAAAGAAACAGGGAAGAAAAAATTATGTAGAAACAGAAGAAACGAAGCGACTTATTAAAAGAGCTGACCGCTGCCTGATGAGCGGGTATCCGATTCATCTTACAGGAAGATCCGGGGCAGGTAAAACGGCTCTGGCTCTCGAAATTGCAGCGCGGAGAGACCGTCCTGTCACAGTTATTACCGGTAACCACGAAATTACGAATGAGGACCTTCTCGGTGGAATTACGGGACTTACAAGTACAAAGCTTGTAGATAATTTTATACGTCAGGTTTACAAAAAAGAAGTGAATATTAAAGAAAACTGGACACCGGGTAAGCTTGTGGAGGCGGCTGAAAAAGGTCATACTCTGATCTACGATGAATTTTCACGATCGCGTCCAGAAACCAATAACTTGTTTCTATCCATTCTTGAAGAACGGGTTATTCCGCTTTATGGAACAAAGCAAAATAAATCCCATGTTCCCGTCCATCCTGAATTTAACATCATTTTCACATCGAATCCTATTGAATATGCAGGTGTATTTGAAAAACAGGATGCGCTGATGGACCGGCTCATTACTTTGGAAGTAGCTTACACTCAGCGAACGACAGAAAGCATTATTCAGCATAAAGCTGATGTGAAACAGAAAGAGGCTAAAGTCGTATGGGGTGTCCTGAAAAATCTTCAGGAAGAAGTGAAGGAAGCAGAAGGTCTTTTAAGTATAAGATCAGCTTTAATGATTGCGACGATTGCTCAAAAAGCGGAAATAAGCATTAATCCGGAAGATGAAGAATTCACACAGGTCTGCCAGGATGTGCTGAGTGGAGAAGTGATACGGTTTGAAGGAACAGATACGTTTGCAAAGGCATCCCGCTTAGTTAAAAATGCGGTACAAAAAACGAAATAATCAGTAGATAGGGGGCTGCTTTATGGGATATTACCTTTTTGCAGTAATTCCGGAAGCGGTGGAAAAGAAGTTTGAACCGGTCAGCCTCGGAGGTGGAAAGCGCGAGGTTTTTTCGATTCCTTATAAGGACGTGGCTGTGGTGGTGGCACAGGCTCCAGTACAGATTTATGAACCGAGCCGTAAAAACGCGAAAACTCATCAGGATACAGTGAGCAGCGTAATGAAAGAGCATACGGTCATTCCAGTAAGTTTTGGAAATATTGTGGAAAGTAAGGAAGACGTAAAGATTTTCATGCAGAAACTTTATGATAATTTCAAAAAAATCTTTCCGAAAATAGAAAATAAATTCGAAGTAGGGCTGAAGCTTGTCGGTAAAAAAGAATGGATGCAGAAGCAGGCCCACAGCAATCCGAAGCTGAAACAAATGAAAGCAGATCTGGAAGATAAGTCGAAAGCGGCCGGATATTACGACAGAATGGCCCTTGGAGAAGCTTCTAAAAACTTTATAGGTTCCATTCACCTGGAATTTGAAAAAGAAATTTTTGAACCTCTGGCTAAAATAGCCGATGCAGCTAAATCGAACGAAGTTATTAATGAACGAATGCTTTTAAACGCTGCTTTTTTAATTGATAAAGATAAGGAAGAAGCTTTTGATAAAAAGGTGAATGAACTTTACGAAAAATGGAAGGACCGGATAGACTTTGCCTATTCCGGACCGTGGCCGGCTTACAACTTTATTGATTTAAAAGTAAAGGCAGGTGCAACATGATTCTTAAACTTTTTACCTGGCCGATTGACACAGTCAAATTTGTTGGTGAAAAGGTAAAAGAAGAAGTTGACAAAGAGCTCTACGATCTTGAAACGATTCAAAAGAAACTGGCGCGCCTGCAGATGATGCTGGAACTCGAAGAAATATCTGAGGAGCTTTATGAAGAAGAAGAAGAAGAACTGCTCAGACGGTACCGTACAGCAGTAGAAATGCAGCAGATGGAAGAAGAGGAAAGATAAGATAGACAGGAGGACTCGTATGGGACAGCTGTACTACGTGTATGGATTTATACCGGACATTCCTGAGCGGGATTTACCAGAGCTTCATGGAATGGACGGATTTTCCCCGGTGGAATATCCAGTAGTATATGGATTACGCACCGCGTGCTGTCCGGTGCCTGAAGATGAGTTCGCTGAAGAAGTCTTTCAGGCAAATAAGAAGAATGCAGAATGGATAAAAGAAAATGCTTTCCACCATCATCAAGTCTTGAGCGAACTTCTGAAGAGTACAGTAGTAATTCCGCTCTCTTTTGGCACCATTTACGAAAATTACGAAAGTATGAAAGGCGCTGTTTTTCCACAAAAGGAAGAAATTAAGAAGCTTTTTCGTAAATTGAAAGCTTCAGAAGAATGGAGCATTAAAGTATATGCTGATCGACGAAAATTTGATGATGCCTTTGTTAAAAATGAAGATGAAATCAAGAAAATAAAAGCAGAAATAGCCGAAATGCCGAGGGGCCGGCAGTATTTTGCGCTGAAAAAAATGGAAGAAGAGCTGCAGAAAAGAGGACGTGCGAAAGTTTCCGAACTCTGCACTAAGCTTCACGAATCACTCAGCCCCCTGACAATTGAGGTGAAAGAAAAAAGAGTGTGGAGAAAAGATTTAAGCACCCGGCAGGAAGAAATGGTCTGGAATGGAGCATATTTGTTCAACAGTCATTCATCGGCAGAAAAAGCACTTGAAATTATTCATGAGTTTCAGGATAATGCTGACAGAAAGTATCCGGGATTAACAGCGGAGGCAGCCGGCCCGTGGCCTTTCTATCACTTTGCTGAAATTCAGCTGTCTGAAACTAATGAAGAAGGGGGATAGGCGGTATGCCTCGTGAACTGCAGAAAAATGATGAAGTATCCCTTCTTGATGTTCTGGATGCTGTTCTTGAAAAAGGAGTGGTGCTTCGAGGAGATATAATGATCTCGATTGCAGATATAGACCTGGTTTATCTCGATCTGCGAATTCTTCTCACATCTGTGGAAACACTGATAGAAAGCACAGAAAAAAGTGCAAGGGAAAGAGAAGAAGCAGAAAAAACTGAGGAATTATCGGAAACAGGAGGAGAAAAATAATGGAAAAAGCACCGGAACTATTATCCAGTACCCCGGGAAAAGTTTCCCTGGATCCTGAAAAAGCTCAGGAAGGGCTGGCACAGCTTGTTCTAACGGTGATCGAACTGCTCAGGGAGCTCGTTGAACGTCAGGCAATGCGGCGGGTGGAGAGCGGGTCTCTTACCGATGAAGAAACAGAAAGACTTGGTGAGGCTCTTTATAATCTGGAGGAGAAAATGCAGGAAATGAAAGAATACTTTGGTCTGACAGATGAAGATCTAAACATTGATCTGGGACCTCTTGGCAACCTGTTATAATATAAGGGAGGATTATTCATGTCAACTCAAGATCCGGTAAAACATCCTACCGCATCCAACAGTCTGGTGGATGTTCTGGAAACTGTCCTCGATAAAGGGGTGGTTATCGCAGGTGATATCTCTATCAGTCTTGCGGACGTGGAACTGATTACTATTCGCATACGTCTGCTTATAGCTTCCGTGGACAAAGCAAAAGAAATTGGAATGGACTGGTGGGAAACAGATCCTTATTATTCTTCAAAGGGTATGGAAATGCAGCGTGAAAATCAGCAGCTGCAGGAACAGATACAGCGCCTGGAAGAGCGTCTCGATGAAGCGGAAAATAAATCCTGACTGTCATACAGTGTGTAATGTCAGACAAAGTAAAAAATTCCTTCAGCTGATTTCTCTGGAGGATAAAATAAAAAGCAGATGTAAAAGCTTCCTGTCAGCAGTGTAAGATAAGCCACTGTTATAGGGAAGCTTTTTTGCTGTTTTTATACAACTTCTTTAAAGCTATGTACTAATAGAAGAATACATGCGGCTCTTTATACCTGCAACGGAGTTTTTTCGAAGTCAATGATGCGCTTAAACAAAGTTTCTATAATAGAAGATCTTCGCTGAGTACTGTTATTGACATGAAGGTAAAAATAAAGAAGTTATCCCACGATAATTCAGAAAAACGAAGAAGCAGATAATCTTTGTATACATAGGTGTGCATAAACATAATAGCACCGTAAAAAAACAATAAATACCATAATTTTATAAAATATTGAAAATAACAATTGATTATTCCCGAATAGTGTAGTAACTTTTTCAATAAGGGTCTAATTTTTCGAAAAATTAGAAATGTTGCTACATAATGTATTGAACATGTCAAAACCGGGGGGAAGACATGAAAAAACCAGTTTTGGAGGTTAATCGCCTTCGTACGCACTTTTTTACAGACAATGGAGAAATTCCTGCAGTAGACGATGTGAGTTTTCACATAGAAGCAGGAGAAGTTCTCGGAGTTGTCGGGGAATCAGGCTGTGGAAAAAGT
Source organism: Bacillus sp. (in: firmicutes) (assembly GCA_003560495.1). Lineage (GTDB taxonomy): Bacteria > Bacillota > Bacilli > Bacillales > Salisediminibacteriaceae > Alkalicoccus. Next base: position 6,711 of record PWLM01000195.1, read on the forward strand.
GTCACATCCTTATCTATCATGGGGCTCGTCCCGAATCCGCCGGGAAAAATTGTGGGCGGAGAAATTATATACCGGAGCGAAAAAACAAATTCTGAAGAAGATCTCGTTACTATCAGCCGGAAAAAAATGAGGGGGATTCGAGGAAATCAGCTGGCAATGATTTTTCAGGAGCCGATGACATCCCTCGACCCACTGTTTAAAATCGGATTTCAAATAACAGAAGGACTTAGAAAGCATCGAAACATTTCAAAAAAAGCAGCACATAATAAAGCTGTCGAGATGCTTCAGCTCGTCGGGATTCCAAGGCCGCACGAAGTAGTAAATGAATACCCTCATCAGCTTTCCGGAGGCATGAGACAGCGTGTAATGATCGCAATTGCTATGTCTTCAGACCCGGAAGTACTGATTGCAGACGAACCTACTACTGCCTTGGATGTTACGATTCAGGCTCAGATTCTGGAACTGATGAAAAAATTAAATGAGGAAAAAGGAACCGCTATTCTTCTGATCACGCATGATCTCGGCGTTGTAGCTGAAATATGTGACCGGGTGGTAGTTATGTATTCAGGAAAAGTGGTGGAGCAGGGAAGTGTAAGAACAATTTTGAAGGATCCAAAACACCCCTACACCCAGGGGTTAATCCGCTCTCTTCCCAAACTGACAGAAAGAGACGAACGTCTTTACTCCATTCCTGGAAATGTCCCAAAACCCGGGTCTATTCTAAAAGGGTGTCGATTTGCACCAAGGTGTCCACACGTATTTGACCGGTGCATTAAAGAAGATCCGGAACTCCTGCAGCTTGAAGGGGAACATTTATGCCGATGCTTCCTTTATGCGGAGGAAGGGGGCGTTAAAGATGACAGTGAAACCACTGTTGGAAGTTAAACATTTGAAGAAATATTTTCCCATTAAAGGCGGGATATTCGGCCGTCCGGTTGGTGAAGTTAAAGCAGTGAACGATGTATCATTTGAAGTTTATGAAGGAGAAGTGCTTGGCATCGTAGGAGAGTCAGGATGCGGGAAGTCCACTACCGGCAAAGCGCTCCTGAGGCTCACGGAACCGTCAGATGGGGAAGTGTTATTCGAAGGCCGGGATGTTACAAAAATGTCTTCAGAAGAAATGAGGAAAATGCGCAGGGACATGCAGATGATATTTCAGGATCCGTATGCCTCCCTCAATCCCCGTCACAACGTCGGGAAAATTCTTGGAGAACCGCTGCTCGTTCACGGCATCGGAGATAAAAAAGACCGGGCAGAGAAAGTAAAGGAAATTTTAGAGATCGTCGGACTGAGCGGTGATCACGCATCACGGTACCCTCATCAGTTCAGTGGAGGACAGCGTCAGCGTATCGGTATCGCCCGTGCCCTCATTGTCCGGCCGAAACTGATTGTGTGTGATGAGCCGGTTTCTGCACTGGACGTTTCTGTTCAATCCCAGATTTTGAACCTCATGGAAGATCTTCAGGAAGAGTTTAAGCTCACTTACATCTTCATCGCCCACGACCTCAGTGTAGTGAAGCATATCAGTCACAGAATCGGAGTTATGTATCTGGGTAAAATGGTAGAGCTCTCTTCAAAGGATAATCTTTACCGTGAACCGCTTCATCCGTATACTCAGTCTCTCATGTCTGCCGTACCGGAACCTGATCCTGACCTGAAAAAAGAAAGAATTATTCTGGAAGGCGATGTACCAAGTCCTTCGAACCCGCCTTCGGGATGTCCGTTTCACACAAGGTGCCCGAAAGTGATGGACATGTGTAAAACAGAGGTTCCGGAATTCCGGGAAATAAGAGATAGCCATTTTGCTGCCTGTCATTTATATAATGAGGAAGAACCGGCAGGACAGCAGATAAAATAAACAACAATAAAAAGGGGGAAATGGAATGAAAAAGGCACTGTTTTTATCAATTGCTGCAGGGACAGTATTGACGTTTACAGCCTGTGGGGATAATGGCGGTACGGACAATACGGAAACAGAGAATAACGCTGCAGAAACAAACAACAACGAAGCAGGAAACGAAAATGGGGAAGAAGCATCCGAGCCTGCAGAAGATCAAACACTGATTTTTGCACGCGGCGGGGATTCGGTAAGTCTGGATTATGCAAGTGTTACAGATGGAGAATCTTCACGGGTTACTCAGCAGATCTACGAAAGTCTTCTGTCGTTTGATGAAGATTCTTTTGAAATTGGTCCGGGACTTGCTGAAGACTGGGAAGTCGAAGATGATGGACTCCGCTACGTATTCCAGCTTCGTGAAGGCGTAACTTTCCACGACGGGACAGAATTCAATGCAGAAGCAGTGAAGCTGAACTTTGAACGCTGGGCAGATCCGGATCACGAATATCACTTTGCAGATGAAGGCTATGCCTACAGTGTCTATGGTACACAGTTTGGCGGCTTTGTAGGAGATGAGGGGCATGTTATCGAGGAGATAAACGTGCTTGGTGATCATGAGGTGGAATTTGTTCTTAACGAAACACTCGGATCCTTCCTTCAGAATATGGGGATGAGCTATTTTGCGATGACTTCTCCAGCGGCATTTGAAGAGTATGGAAGTGCTATCAATGAAAATCCGGTGGGCACAGGGCCTTTCCAGTTTGTAAGCTGGTCAAGAGATGACAGCATTGTACTGGAAAAGTATGAAGATTACTGGCAGGAGGATCTTCCAAAGCTGGATCAGGTGATTTTCCAGGTGATTCCGGATAACTCTGCCCGTCTGACCGCACTGCGCTCCGGAGAAATTGATATTATGGACGGTCTGAATCCGGACGATATCGATGCACTGGAAGGAGAAGAAGGAATTCAGATGTTCGAACGTGCAACGAACAACATCGGTTACCTTGGCTTTAACGAAGATAAAGAGCCGTTCGATGATCCGGAAGTACGCCGGGCACTGAATCACGCTATCGACAAGGAAAACCTTATCACTCTTCTTTATGCTGATATGGCAGAGCCGGCTAAAAACCTTATCCCACCGGACTATCTCGGATATAATGATGATATCGAACCATATGAATACGATCCGGAACTTGCAGAGCAGATGCTTGAGGATGCAGGGCATGCCGGACTGGAAATTGATCTCTGGACGATGCCTGTAGCCCGTCCGTACATGCCGGATCCGGAGCGTGCGGCAGAAGTGATGCAGGCAAACTTCGCTGATATCGGCGTAACAGCCAATATCGTCAGCATGGAGTGGGCCACTTACCTTGAGCAGACCGAAGCCGGTGAACATGATCTGTTTATGCTCGGCTGGTCCGGTGTAAACGGGGACCCGGATTATTTCTTTGGTAACCTCCTGCACTCTGATGCGATTCCTGGAGGGAACCGTAATTTCTACCGTAATGATGAAGTAGATTCCCTGCTGGATCAGGCCAAAACAAGTATCGATGAAGAGGAGCGTGCAGAATTGTATGAAGAAGCTCAGGAAATCATTCATGAGGATGCACCGATGATTCCGCTTGTTCATTCTATTCCAGTACTGGCGGGAAGTGAAAACGTTCAAAACTACGTTCCCCACCCGCAGACAAGCGAACCTTTAACAGAAGTAGAAATCAGCGAATAAACATGAAAAGGGCAGAAAGAGGCAGAAGCTCTTCTGCCCTTTTTAATGAATTACTTTGTCAATGTCAATGCGGGATTTAAAACTGTACAAATGCGTCCAGGGGTGCCGGCATAGCAGTAAGGGGTCTGCACCGGCCTGGTGGATAGCGTTTCTAAATCCTGAATAGAAAAATAGCGATACTACATATGTTTTTAGAAGCGGGAGGGGGAAGACGATGCTCGCCTATACGATAAGACGGCTTCTTATGCTGATACCTGTACTTATTGGAATGTCGTTAATTACGTTTTCAATTATTCATTTGATACCGGGAAATCCTGCCCAGACAATTCTTGGGGAACAGGCCACACCGCAGGCAATTGCCCAGCTTGAGGAGCAGCTAGGTCTGAACGAACCTTATCTTGTGCAGTATTTTGACTATGTCGGAGGACTACTACAGGGAGATCTCGGGCAGTCGCTCCGGACGAATGCCGACATTTCCAGTGAAATATTACCGTTTTTGGCCGCAACCATTGAACTGACAATTTTTGCAATGGTTTTTGCAGTGATTGTGGGAGTGAATGCTGGAATTATAAGTGCATGGAAGCAGAACTCCCTGTTCGATTATACAGCGATGCTTATAGCTTTAATTGGGGTATCGATGCCTATTTTCTGGCTTGGCCTCATGCAGCAGTGGATTTTTGCCCAGGAACTTGGGTGGCTGCCCGCTTTTGGCAGATCAAACCCAAGAGATCCTGTAGAAACAGTAACCAACTTATATTTAATTGATACACTTCTTTCGGGCAGGCCGGATCAATTTTGGAATTCCTTCAGACACCTCGTACTTCCAGGTCTTGCACTTGGCACAATACCGATGGCTATTATTGCGCGTATGACTCGTTCGAGTATGCTGGAAGTGCTTCGGTCTGACTATATCCGCACAGTGGAATCAAAAGGGATTCACAAGATGTCTATCGTATACCGGCACGGTTTCAAAAATGCGGTCATACCCGTACTTACAGTAGTCGGCCTGCAGACCGGGACGCTTCTCGGAGGAGCAATACTGACAGAAACAATTTTCAGCTGGCCGGGAATTGGGAGATACGTATTTGATGCTATAGGAAATCGGGACTATCCGGCTATCCAGTCCGGGATCCTCGTAATAGCCACTATGTTCGTATTTATAAATCTGATCGTGGACCTGCTTTACAGCTACATTGATCCACGCATTAAATATTAAAGGGGAGGCAGACTGATATGGAACCTACCAGCCCATCTAAAAATTCACCTTTTCCGGGCCCGGAGCATCAGGAGCCGCAGACGTCCGTCCCTGCCGCTGCTTCCCCGTGGAAAGAAGCGTTCCGCCAGCTGATTAAAAACAAGCTGGCCATTGTAGGAATGATCATTATTGGTTTTTTTATATTAATTGCTATTTTTGCACCGTTGTTAACGACGTATACTTATCAGTCGATGAGTGCCGGGGACAGACTGCAGCCGCCTTCTTCCACCCACTGGTTTGGTACGGATGATCTCGGAAGGGATATATTTACCCGCATAGTTTATGGAGCAAGAATCTCTCTCATGGTAGGCTTTTTCGCGGTAATCGGCGCTTTGGTTTTCGGATCGCTGCTAGGAATTATTGCCGGGTATTTCGGCCGCTGGATCGACATGATTATCTCAAGAATATTTGATATCATGCTTGCCTTCCCGAGCATACTTCTCGCTATTGCGATCGTAGCCATTCTTGGTCCGTCGCTGCAGAATGCCTTAATAGCCATAGCGATTATTAATATTCCTATTTTCGGGCGTCTCGTCCGCTCCAAAGTTATTTCCATCCGGGAAGAGGAATATATTCTTGCGGCTAAAGCTCAGGGGATGAAGAGCGGACGGATTTTGTTTCACCACGTCCTTCCAAACAGTACGGCTCCTATTATTGTTCAGGCAACCCTGGGTTTTGGGACAGCCATCCTTGAAGCGGCAGCGCTCGGGTTTCTCGGTCTGGGAGCGCAGCCTCCGACGCCGGAATGGGGGAGAATGCTGTCAGACTCGAGACAGTATATACAGAGTGCACCGTGGACCGTGCTGTTTCCTGGTCTATCCATTATGCTCGTAGTGCTTGGATTTAATATGATTGGGGATGGGCTGAGAGATGCTCTTGACCCGAAGATGAAAAGTTAGGCTTACGTTTCATCAGGAATTTCCGTATACTGATAGAAGCATCGAAAATTAAAGTGATATACGGAAAGGGGCTTCAGAAAATGTCCGGAACGAAACGTTCATCAATTAAACCTGGCATTAAAGTGAAAGTGGTCCAGAAACAGGATCAGCGGACTGGGAAGCTGACAGAGGGCACAGTAGAAAAGCTGCTCACCAAATCTGCCGAACATCCGCATGGAATAAAGGTCCGGCTGACGGACGGCGTAGTAGGAAGAGTAAAAGAAATTGATTCTGGAAATAACTGATTGAAAAGCAGCTCCTGCTTTTAATAGAACTGTGGAGAAAGGAGGAAAGAATATGAACAGTTATGTGGAAAACATGAAGCAGTCAGCAGAAAATTTTTCGATCTTCGACATAGGGGTACTGAAAATCTGTCTATTTGCTTTAGGAATATTGTCGGGAGTATATTTTTACCGTTTTTTTTCTACTAAGACGAAATTGGTCTGGGCTGTATATATTTCTTCCTTTGTTTATGTAATGTACAGAGCATTACGCAATCTCTGTTACTGCAGACAATAGTCATTCAGCACCGGGAGAGCATCCCGGTGCTTTTTGCATACTAAGAGAATAATGTCCTACAGCTGGATAGAAACGGACAAGAAGGGCGGGATGCCCGGGAGGTACAAATGAAATTTTATTTTGATAATAAATCATCCTGGAAATGGATGGGGGCACTCTGGCTGTCAGCTGCAGTGCTGACATTATGGCTTGGAACAGCAAGACTGCAGTACGCCGGCTTTGGATGGATCGAAGCTGCCGCCTTTGCAGCAGGGGGGTTAGCATTACTTCTCGGTATTTATTTTTTTAATATGAGACACGTAATACTTTTTTATATTGACGAAGAAGGAATCCAGTCACACGAGGGACCGGGCAGAAAAAGAAGAAAACTGTACTGGGATGATATTCAATATGTAGTATGGGAGGAAGAAAGCTTTAAAATTGTACGGACAGACGACATGGTGGAAACATGGCAGAGTGATCTCCTCAGCAAAGAAAACAGAGAACGTTTTAGACACGAAATAGCTGCATTTATTCCCGTCCACGGGAAACAATTTATGGCATGATTCAGCAGCCGCATTGGTAAAGTACGTCTCGTCAAGAAAGTTTACTGTGTTTTCGAGGGTTTCTCCGTGTTTTTCACTCATGAAATCAAATTGAAAGAAAAAAGGCGGGAAGGAGAGTTACATCATTTACCAGTCCTTTCCTGCCCAGTGTGAAGGGGAGACAGCGTTTGCAGAAGTAAACTGCTTATAATATAATTAATCAGTTGAATAATATGGAAAATGGAAGGAGCAATACACATAATGAAGCGGACACCTTTCCTTGTAAGCAGTCTACTTATCTCTTCAGTCCTGCTTAGTGCATGCGGAGATAATGAAAACACAGGAGATAATGGAGAAAACAACGGCAGCGGGGCAGAAAATAATGCATCCGGAGAAAACGGGGAAATCGAAATCGGCCTTAATAACTGGGCAGAAAATATTGCGAGTTCCAATCTGTGGAAAGTGATTTTGGAAGAAGAAGGATACGATGTTACTTTAACGATGTCAGAAAAATCACCTATTTGGGTTGGTATTGCCAATGGAGATCTTGATGCGACGATGAATGTATGGCTTCCGACAACGGATGATCCATATTATGAAGAGCATGAAGACAATGTTGAAATTGGAGAAAGCTGGTTTGAAGGTACAGGCCTCGGTCTCGTCGTTCCGGAATATGTGGATATCAACAGTATTGAAGAACTAAACGAAAACGCGGAAATGTTTAACGAAGAAATCGTCGGTATCGATGCGGGAGCCAGTCTTACAGCGCTTACCGAAGATGCAATGGAAGTGTACGAACTGGAAGAGTATGATTTCCTGATAAGTTCGGAACCGGCTATGATTTCGGAGCTTGATTCAGCATACAGCAACGAAGAGCCTGTACTGGTCACTCTTTGGAATCCCCACTGGACATTTTCTGATTATGATCTGAAATATCTTGAGGATCCGGAGAATGTTTACGGGGAACCGGAGGAAATTTATTATATGACGAGAACCGGCTTCCGTGAAGATCATGAAGAAATAGCTGAGTGGTGGGACAACTGGGAAATGGATGATGAAACCCTCGGTGAACTTATGACTTATATTAATGATGTGGAAGACGAGGAAGAAGGCGCTCGGCAGTGGGTGGAAGACAATCGTGAACTCGTTGACGAATGGACTCAGTAAACAGGTTTTTAAGCGGCTTCTCCAGCCGCTTTTTTTATTGGAATAGTATACTCGATTTAAGCCTGGTACGTCTACTGATTTAATGATATAACGACCTCAGTTTGGAAGTCTGAAAATCAACTTCTTTGTTTTCAGTTAGAACAACGAAAACTGACATAACTTTTGTTTTAACGCTTTATGTGCCCGCTGCTGGTGATTCGGAGACTCCCCCGTTTCAGTATGCGTTACAGCCCTTAACTGCAGGTGGAAGATCTCTTCTGTAAAATAGGTGCTTTCAGCCTCCCTTTTTAGGGTAGTATACTGATAAAATGTTCCAAAAGGAGTGAGACTTATGGAGAGCAATACATGGGAGACGTTAGTTGCCTGCGGATCTGAAACTGGAACTATTGAAATACAGGGAAGCAGTAACGAAGAAAGCAGCGAAAAATACCGCAGGGTAATCACATATATGGAAGACAACAGCAGGGAAAAAGAAGCAGTCGGAAGTCTGGAGGAAGCTATCAAACCACTGGAGGAGGACGACTGGCTGCTGCACTTTCCTTTGTATGTTGATCCGAAAGTTAAAAAAGTCATAGGTGCACACCTTTTGAAGTATCCATTTAAAACACATGCTGCTTATGAAACGTGGCTTCAGTACTGCTTCGATGAAGAAAAAACAAATATCATAAAACTTGCAGGGGCAGTCGCATGTTCCAGAAAAACAGTTGTACTTACCGGAGCCGGGATGAGCACCGAATCAAATCTGCCTGATTTCCGTTCGAAGGAGGGGTGGTGGCAGAAAATCGATCCAAAATCTATTGCAGTACCGGAAGCGGTAGAAAATAATTATTCCGTGTTCGCAGATTTTTATGGTGAAAGGATAAAAGCTCTCGAATTAACAGAGCCCCATGCAGGGCATTTTATTCTGGCTGAGTGGGAAAAAAACAAACTGATTCATTCTGTAGTGACTCAGAACGTTGACGGCCTGCATAGAAAGGCAGGAAGCAGGACTGTCTACGAACTTCATGGAGCACTCGATAAAGTAAAGTGCCATACGTGTGGTGTCGAAACTGATATAGACGATTTTCTTCAAAAGAAACCATGTGCTTCATGCAGCGGCAGACTCCGGCCGGGAGTGGTCCTGTTCGGAGAACTTCTGCCGGAAGAAGCCTGGAATGAAGCTTTGAGAAACATCGAAGAAGCCGATCTCGTTATTGTTGTTGGAACAAGTCTGGAAGTTTATCCAGTGAACCAGCTTCCACGAATGACGGAGGGAAAAACGATATATGTAAATGCGGAGACGGAGAGTGAGCATGGAAGCTTCGATCTGCTTGTCGAAGGAAAAGCTAAAGAAGTGCTGGAAAAAGCAGAGAAGGTTCTGAGGAGCATGTCGTTTTACTAGACTCTGTTAAAGCTGCATCTCTACAAGCAGAAAGGGATTTCCGCTCTTTTTTTAGTGGACCGTGAAGCTCTAAAGCATCAAAGAAATACAACTGTATGGTGCTCACCTGATCAAATTAGTACAGAAAAAGCAATTTATTATTGATAATAAGGCATTCATAAATCTGTCATATATACGTGGGAAAAATTATATACAACAGAAACGAATTCTACTATACTGGAAGTAGAAGAAAATAGTCAGATATATTTTTTATTGAACATTGTGAATTACTGAGCATAACATGCCGGAATGATTTTATGAATGCAAAAGGAGCGTTTCATTATGATGTTTATTACTGCTTTCAGTGTTATTATCGCGCCGTTTATATTTCTCGTACTGTTCCGGCTTCCTGCGAAAACGGGTATGCTTTACAGTGCGCTGATTTTTATTGGGCTGGCATATTTTACGTGGGATATGGAACCGCTTATTTTATCAGCTTCCATCCTGGAAGGGTTCCATCAGGCAGTGACGATACTGTTTATTCTGCTTGGGGCAATTGTTCTGTTAAATACGCTCCGGGAAACAGGGGCAGTTGCCCGGATCAATCAGGGATTCAGAAACATTTCACCGGATATGCGCGTGCAGGTAGTCATTGTGGCTTTTTTGTTCGGCAGCCTGATTGAAGGAGCAGCCGGCTTTGGAACACCGGCTGCAGTTACAGGGCCTCTCATGGTAGCTCTTGGGTTTACACCGCTTGCTGCGGCAACTCTCGCACTGATCGCTGATAGTACGGCTGTATCTTTTGGTGCAGTCGGAACGCCGATAATTATCGGGCTCGGTGGTCTGGAAGAGGCTGGACCGCAGTTTTTTCAGGATATTGCGGTTAATATTACGTTCATGGACATGTTTGTAGGTACTTTCGTTCCCTTTCTGCTGATTGCTGTGCTTACTGTCAGCTTTGGGAGAAAAAAACAGCAGGGGAGCCTCATGAAGCTGTTTCCGTGGGCACTGATGGTAGGTCTTATTTATTCTGTATCCGCCTTTATCTATGCGCTGCTATTCGGTCCCGAATTTGTAGCCATACTCGCCTCTCTGACCGGACTCGCTGCAGCGGCGGTAACAGCAAAGAAAAATATTCTTCTTCCAAAAACTATTTGGAAAGAGGCACTTGCAGAAGGGTTTCAGGATGAAGAAAAAAAATCGGAAATGTCTCTCGTTGCTGCCTGGAGTCCTTACTTTATTGTGATAGCTCTGCTTCTTTTGACGAGAATTGTGGAGCCAGTGCAGGAATTTACACAGGCTGCCCTGGATTTATCCTGGAATAATATACTGGGGGTGGAAGGAATTACTTCCGGCTGGCAGGTTTTATATTCACCGGGGGCGGTTCTTCTGCTTGCAGCGCTGCTTTCTGTTTTTACCCAGCGCAAAAAATTGAAAGACTTTGGAAAAGCAGTGAAAAATGCTCAAGGAACAGTCGTTGGCGCAGCTCTTGCGTTGTTTCCGACACTGGCTCTCGTAAACGTATTTATTAACTCCGGGATGAATACTGCCGATCTTGTGTCTATGCCGGAATATATTGCCCTCGTTCTGTCTGCAGGTTTAGGAAGTGTATGGCACATTGCTGCTCCGTTTCTTGGTCTGCTCGGTTCCTTCGTAACTGGAAGTGCGATGGTCTCTGCACTGACATTTTCACCTATTCAGATGAATGTGGCTCTTGGAACCGGACTGGATCCTAATATCGTTCTTGCTCAGCAGGTGGCAGGTTCAGCTGCAGGTAATATGATATGTGTTCATAATGTCGTTGCAGCAGCAGCTGTAGTTGGTATGGTAGGCAGAGAAGGGGACATTATCAGAAAAACGGTGCTGCCCGCACTGGCCTATGCTCTTCTGATTGGGCTGGTTGGAGCAGGAATGGCACTCATGTTTTAAACTTCGTGAAACTATGCGCTTTTCATTTTGCCGGAGTATTACTACCCGCTGATGCTCAAGAAAAAAGCGCTTTTATTTATAAGCTATGTTAAAGCATTCGCTGTTAATGGCTGGAGAAAAACTTCGCTAACGGGCCTGCCGTGGAGGAGATTTTCGGGTGGGCTGCGCCCTATCCTCCAATCTCCTTCTTCCAAGGCTGCTTTCCGCTTCGTTTTTTTGTAGAAAAAGAAAAGTTCTGCTTTTCATGAACGCTGCTCTTTTTTTAAAACCGAGGCCCAGATGATTTTTCGAGACGTCTGCGGAAGCGCGAAGATCCTCCCGGACGGAAGGACAGCCGCATGCAACCTTCAAAAACCACACGGAGTTTTATCAGAGCCTATTATAAATAAATAGACGGTTTGTTGATTCCGCCAGGGAGTGCAGGAGAGGCTTCTATGCTGGAATAATGGTTCCGGAAATAAGACTTAATCAACACACTGGAAAAACAAACAGTCTATAAGCTGTTTGTTTTTTAAAGAACTCCCTCCTCAGCAAACAGAGATTTTAATGCCAGTTCAGCCTGGGTGACGACTGATTTTTTCCACGATGTGGAGGCGGGGTTGAAAAGGCGTATAAAATCATTATTTATCTTTTCATCTGCCTCTTTGCTGCCTCCTTTAAAATGAAAATAATTTTCGTTGAGCATCGCTTTAGTACAGAACAGGCATCCTTCAAAAGATTCTTTAATGGTTCCGAATTCAAACAAACTGGAAACAATATTTTTATCCGGGAACTTCTGTTGAGCGAGACGCTGCAGGTAGTCGACAGAATCTCCAAGCATATCCGCGGAAGTGTTTTTCATGACATTCTGCCAGGAAAGAGAGGACTGCAGCTCTTCCGCTGTCCTTGTTTCGCCATTCATAAATATTAACGTCAATTCATTCTCCGGACCTCCTCCCGTATGAAGATCAATGTGAATAACCTTTTTGTATCCAGCCGCTCTGGAAATGAAATAGTCCGTCCACTTTCCAGCCGGCTCATCCAGCCGTTGTCCGCCATAATACAGAGCCTCGCTGTATTTGTACTGGCCCGGCGGAGTGTTTTTCAGCATTTGAAGATCCTCGTAGGAGAAAATATGTTTCAGGCCGGCTTCCAGTTCATTATTATGGGTATTAATATCATTCAATGGGGCGGCAGGCCGGAACAGCGGCAGGTTATTTTCAAAAATCGAGTGGGTTACAGGAGTATTTTTTGACGAATGATCCAGGTAATTCCGGTTTAAATCAATGTTACTTTCTGTTACTCTTCGTTTATGACGCATCCCCCATGGATTAAGGCCGTGTACAAGAGATAAACCGGTAGTGCTTTTATCCAGATAAGGAAGAAAAGTTTCTACGAACATTTCGAAAACAGCACTGCCGGCAAACCCTTCAATTCCGTGCTCTCCGGATGAAATGATTATAAGCGTTTCGAATTTTTCTGAGGCATCTGCTTCGATTATATCCGTTGTATTATCATCGGCTTCGGGACCTGTATACCAGTAGTCCAGCAGAGCCTCCGGATAGTATGTGCGTATTCTGCTGTTCAGCTTTCGGAAACTGCTGCGGGAATATTCATAATCATTGTTGAAAAAAGACAATTCGTTCATGCTGTATGCTCCTCCCGTTTATCGGATAAAGGCATCATTCCACTGCCGGGGGGATTTTAAACAGGCAAGCTGGTTGAAAATAGGTAAATTCTCTGCTTGCAGAACCTATAAATCCAGTGTACAATTCTATATATTGATTAATTGAAATGAAATCAACTAAATATGGTATGCAAGGAAGAACAGGTGCCGCCCGGCGGCTTAAAAGGGAATCCGGTGAAAATCCGGAACTGTCCCCGCAACTGTAAGTGCAGACGACATGAAAAATACCACTGTATAAAAGTGCTTAACGGCGTTTATACGGGAAGGGATTCATGAAGGCTGAAGCACGAGTCAGGAGACCTGCCGTTTTTCCGTAAAGTTTCTTTTCTCCGGGGAGTGGGAGTAAGGGGCGGCGCAGGTTGTTATTACTTTTATATACTGCTGTGCTGAACTCTTATTCCAAAGCTCTTCCGGAAATACGGAAGAGCTTTTTTGTTTGGAGATATCCAGGCAGCATGGGGCTGTGCAAAAGAGGTATTTATAATTTAATCCCGGAAGGATGAGCAGTATGCAGACAATACAATCTGATCTTTATGAACAGTTGGCACGATTGGAAAAAGAATGGGGAGCAGATCTCGATACAGTGAAAAAAGGTCTGGACAATAACCAGGAAGATCTGCAGAAGCCGCTTAATGACGCGCTGGACCGCATCGGTGCTGGAGCTCCGGTTTATACGTATGCAGCAGCGGCTGTGTATTTAGAACAGCTGTACAGAAAAGCTGAAGAAAACAGAGGGACGCCTTCCTACACCCAGTTTTATCATCTTATTGACCGCCTGACTGAAAAAAATATTTACAGCAGAAGCCTTCTCGATACATATACGCGGGAAGAGATAGACAAACTGGAGAAGGAACTGCAGCCGGATCGTGATTATTATTTTACGTTTATCGGACTGTTCCTGCTTGCCGACAGATACTTGGCGAAAGATCACGAAAAGAACGTTTATGAGCTGCCTCAGGAGCGCTGGATGATTATTGCAATGACACTTATGCAGGAAGAACCGGTAGAAAAGCGGCTGGAATACGTAAAGGAAGCCTACTGGGCTCTTTCCAATCTTTATATGACTACAGCCACTCCGACACTCTCGAATGCGGGAAAAAGCCACGGCCAGCTTTCCTCTTGCTTTATTGATACAGTGGATGATTCGCTGGATGGCATCTACTTAAACAATTGGGAGGCTGCAAGGTTAAGTAAGGATGGAGGAGGACTAGGCATTTATTTTGGCAAAGTGCGGGCCCTCGGGTCAGATATAAAAGGATTCAAAAATACATCCTCCGGTGTTATTCCGTGGATACGACTGCTTAACGACACCGCAGTAAGTGTTGATCAGCTTGGCCAGCGGCAGGGAGCCGTTGCTGTCTACCTGGATATTTTTCATAAGGATATAATGAACGGCTTCCTGGAATTAAAAACAAACAATGGGGATGAAAGAAGAAAAGCCCACGATATATTCACGGGTGTAAGCATCCCGGATTACTTCATGAAGAAGCTGGAGGAAAAAGATGAAGACGGCAGAAGCACCGGAGAATGGTCCGTCTTCTGTCCTCATCAAGTAAAGCAGTTTATGGGGTGGCGGGATGAGAACGGTAATCTGCTTGGTCTCGAAGATTACTATGACGAAATGGACCACCAGTTCTTCCGGGAAAAGTACGAAGAAGCGTGCCGGCATCCACTTCTCCCGAGGGAAACTTACCGGGCGATGGAGATAATGAAACGAATTATGGTAGCCCAGCTTGAAACTGGTACCCCATATATGTTCTACAGAGATGAAGTGAACCGGCAGAATGCCAACAAAAAAATCAAAGGCCGGACGGCTGTGTACTGCAGTAATTTATGTACGGAAATCACCCAGAATATGAGCCCCTCCACTATTCAGGAAGAGTACGAAGATGAGCACGGCAATATGGTTATGGTAAGAAAGCCGGGAGATTTTGTTGTGTGTAACCTTTCTTCCCTGCATCTGGCAAAAGTAGTAAAAGATGATGTTCTTGAGCGTGTAGTAGCGATACAGATGAGAATGCTTGATAACGTTATTGATATCAATACGCTGCCTGTGAAGCAGGCTGAAATAACGAATAAATCGTACCGTGCTGTAGGACTCGGTACATTCGGATGGCATCATGTTCTGGCAGAAAAACAGCTTCACTGGGAATCGGAGGAGGCAGTGGCTTTTGCTGACAGCCTATATGAAAAAATAGCTTATGAAGCGGTAAAAGCATCTGCTGCCCTGGCAGAGGAAAAAGGAGCATACCCGCAGTTTTCGGGATCAGAATGGGAAAGTGGCCTTTATTTTGAAAGAAAGAAATACTGTGATGAAAAGTGGAACGCTCTGAAGGAAGAAGTAGGAAAGAATGGAATACGAAACGGCTGGCTGATGGCTGTGGCTCCAAATTCTTCTACGGCAAAGATCGCCGGTTCTACGGACGGAATTGATCCGGTGTACGCAGTAGAATATGCAGAAGAAAAAAAGAACTTCCGATTTAAAGTAACTCCTCCTGATCTCACTCATCATAATTATCCCTACTACAAAAAGGTGCGCCACGAACTTGATCAGCAGTGGAGCATCCGTCAGAACGCTGCAAGACAGCGGCATGTGGATCAGGGAATAAGCTTTAATTTTTATGTGCGCCATAATATTAGTGCAAAGGAACTGCTGGACCTTCACCTGGAGGCCTGGAGACAGGGGTTGAAAACGACTTACTATGTGCGCAGTACGTCCCAGCAGGAAATAGCAGAATGTGAAAGCTGTCATGCATAATAAACTGCCATTCCCAGCTGAAAACGGCAATTAATTTACAGGAGGCATATATAAATGAATCTGACAAAAATGAAACTGCTGGAACCGGACTACGAAAACAAGTCGAGCGGCATTATTAATGGGAAAACTTCCGGGATTCTTAATTGGAACGACATTGCCTATCCGGAAATATACGATATGTATCAGGCTCTTCTGTCTAATTTCTGGAAAGCGCAGGAAATTAACATGCAGGATGACATTAAACAATGGCCTCAGCTGACAGCAGAGGAAAAGGATGTTTTTCTTCGGATAAATACTCAGCTTGCCTCTCTGGACAGCCTGCAGACACCTGTTATGACAAGAGTGATGGATTATGTAACCGACTCAAGCATGCAGGCTGTCTTTGCAGTGATCGCCCAGCAGGAAGCCGTCCATAATGAGTCGTACTCCTATGTTCTGAGTTCTCTCGTTTCTTCTGACGAACAAATGGAGCGTTTTAATCAGGCAAAAAACGATCCAGTCGTGCGAAAGCGTAATGACCTCGTTCTTAAAGCCTACGAAGATTTCCGGGAAGAGCCATCCGCCCGGAACCTCTTCCGGCTCTGTGTCAATTCCATTAATCTGGAAGGGATATATTTTTATGCCGGTTTTGCTTTCTTTTATCATCTGGCCCGTCAGCAGAAAATGGTAAAAACGAGTACAATGATCAGTTATATTCAGCGGGATGAAATGCAGCATGCTTATTTTGTATCAAGGTTTCTTCGTCTTTTAATGGAGGAAAATGAAGAGCTCCAGTCGGAAGAAAACATTGCCTACATTTATGAAACGATAGGTGAAGCGGTCAGACTCGAGCAGGAATGGGCCTCCTATATACTAAAAGATGTACCCGGTATCGATATTAAGGAGTTTGAAGGGTATGTGGAATATCTCGCTAATAAACGGCTCCGTCAGCTGCATCTGGATAATCTGTATTCTGACCGTGAAAATCCAATGCCCTGGATTCACGTTTTCAGTGATGAAATGATGAATGAAACAAAATCGGACTTCTTTGAACAGAAATCCCGTGCTTATACAAAAGTTACAGAGAAAAATGGATTTGATGAACTTTGATCGCTGTGATTTATCTTTCACGAACAGGAAATACAGAAAAACTGGCTCACTGGCTTGCCGAAGAAATAAAGCGGACCGGACTGTCAGTGGAACTTTTCAGTCTGGAAGAATTTGATCAGGCAAACATAGATAAACTGGAAGGGCTGGCTGCAGGAACTTTTACGTGGGGGAGCGGCGATGTTCCGGAAAGTTTTCTCCCCTTCCTGGAGAGGATAAGTGAAAAAGAAAGAGATCTTGTCACCGGAGTATTCGGTACCGGAGACAGTTTTTATCCTCACTTCTGCGGCGCGGTAACGCAAATGCAGAAAATATTTTTTAGCAGCACTGATCTGGCTGCCTCCTTAAAAGTAGAACTTGCACCCCAGCAGCAGGATAGAGAGCGCTGCCGGAAATTCGCTGAAGTTTTCAAACAGAGGATAATCAGAAAGCTTTCCAGACAATAGTTTAAAAATAAACCGGCAATTACAGCCGGTTTATTTTTCAGTTTGTCGATTAAATGATCAGTGCACAATAATTATTCCAGTCGTTGTATAAACTCCTTCTCTTCCCCTGCCGTTGCTGGTCTTCAGCAGTTTGGCCTGCGCCTCCGTCGTTTCGGAGGGAAAATCATCTCTTTATCGAAGAAAATGGTTTTATAAATAGAGATTTTTCATAGCAGAAAACTTTTTAATATCCCTGCAGCACCCACAGGGCAGTGTCTATCTATACATTATTAAAGCGCTTTCAATTCATACTGGACTTTTCCTGCGTGAATTGCCAGAATATAACTATAACCAGTACGTTATTTGAAGGAGGCAGAAACATGACAAAAACATTCCGCGCGTTTATAACGGATGGAGACAAAAGTGGGAGAATTACTGAAAGGACAATAGATGAACTTCCAAAGGGAGAAGTAACAGTAAAAGTTCACTATTCCGGCGTGAATTATAAAGACGGACTCGCTCTCGACGCTTCAACTAAAGTCGCAAAAGATTATCCGATAGTTCCGGGGATCGACCTTTCCGGTGAAGTGGCTTCGTCTGACACTGATGCATTTCAGCCGGGTGATCAAGTAATTGTAACCAGTTTTGAGCTGGGGGTGGGACACGACGGCGGTTACAGCGAATACGCCCGGGTTCCTGCAGCATGGGTAGTGCCGCTACCGGAAGGTTTGACACTCCGGGAAGCGATGGTTATTGGCACGGCAGGTTTTACAGCTGCTCTTTCTGTACACAGGCTGGAAGAGCGGGGGACCACTCCGGAAGATGGGCCCGTACTCGTCACCGGGGCGACCGGCGGCGTTGGAAGTATGGCAGTAGCGATGCTTGCTAAAAGAGGGTATCACGTTACAGCTAGTACCGGTAAAAAATCAGAACACGAGTACTTAAAAAATCTCGGTGCAGCAGAAATTATCAGCAGGGAGGAAGTAACCCCGGACAAACTTCGCCCTCTGCAGAAACAGCGCTGGGCTGCAGCTGTTGATCCTACAGGGGGAAAGCCTCTGGCTTCTATTCTTAGTTCACTAAAGCAGGGAGGAGCCGTTGCAGCAAGCGGATTGACAGCAGGCGTGGAAATCCCCGCTACGGTAATGCCGTTCATTCTGCGCGGGGTTGATCTGCTCGGTATAGATTCCGGCTTCTGCCCGATGACTCTCCGACAGGAAGTATGGAAAAGAGCTGCGGGGGATTTAAAGCCGGAACGTCTGGAAGATATGACTGAAGAGATTTCTTTTGAGGAACTCGCACAGTCATTAAAAGACATTCTCAACAATAAAGTAAAAGGAAGAAAATTGTTGAAAATACAGGAATAATATAGGAGAAAAACGCACATTAAGCTGGTGTTACAAAAAGATTACAAGGCATATTTTAAGTGAAAAATCAACGCCTCAACAAAAAAAGTTGAGGTTTTTTTTCGTAAAAAAACCGCGCTTATGGCGCGGTTTTTGTCGAAA
>PWLM01000085.1 GCA_003560495.1 Bacillus sp. (in: firmicutes)
CAGCCACCCGAACGGGCGACACCGGTCCCGCATGGGGGAGCGGTGCCACCATCGCGCTGGCGGGTGATGGACACGCCCGTCCGCTCGGCCTCCCGCTCCGTCGGGCCCGGCACCCTTCGACCCTTTCAGAGGACCCGCTCTGGTGGTTCGGCCAGCGCGGCCATCTGGTGCCGGCAACCGGAACGCCCGGACCGGACAACCACCTGCGGGTGGCCGCCATTCTGGTGGCGATGCCGGGTGAGCACGACGGAACACCGGACCACCCCCCCCGGCGACTGAGCCTGCGCGAGGCCTTGGGCCATCTGCTGCCAGAGACGGCCAGCCACGGTGGTACCGGCCTCGACCGCCAGACCCTGTCACGGTTTGCCGACTGGGTGGCCCAACGCCCGGTGTACGCGGTGCACCATCGGGAAACACCCGGGATCACCACGCGGAGGGTGTACCACATTCTGCATGACGTCACCCAGAAAAAGAGGAAGGAAAAAGCACTGCAATAGTCGCCCATTACGCCGGGTGTTCCGTGATACTACGGATACCAGGAATCTATTCACACCTCTATTGTAGACATCAAGGATCGGCCGTTAACGACCCGTTTCCGGTCCCATTATCAAGCTGCAAAAGAGGGTGACAAAAGATGATCATGACAGCCGCATTATCGACAGCCAATGCAGAATTGCAGAGGGTGGAACGACACGCCCACTGGCTACTCCGGGCAGTAATATTCTCGGTATTAACCTACATGGGTGTCGACAAGTTTCTGGGTGCAGGCATCGGTCCCTGGGCTGAAATGATGGGCCTCCCCTTGGGTGTTGCCCTACTCGTGGCCCTCGCAGAAATCGCCGCTGGCGTCCTGGTGGTACTCGGCGCCCTGACCAACAGCTGGGTCACCCGGCTCGGTGCACTGGCCACAGTGCCGGTATTGCTGGGCGCGATCTTCATGGTGCATTGGGGCCAGTGGCACTTCATGCCTACGGCGACCCATCCCATGGGCGGGATGATGTTTCAGGTGAGCCTGCTATTCGTGGCGCTTTATCTCCTGGCGAGGGGCAACAATCAATGACGATGCCGGGGCGTGCCCCGGCCATTTCCGAGCCCCAAAGGATCTCAACGGTTTTCAAGGTCCGGGTGGGTCCTTAACCGAGTGACAGGAGGCAACATGAGTGACGACAAAACAGTCCGACAGCAGTTGCTGCGCACTTTATCGCGCAGCGTCGCCTACACCGTACCCGTACTGGCGATCGTCGGAGGCAGCGCCGGCATCCACGCCATCATGTCTGATGCGGTCGCCGACAGTGGCTACCAGATGATGGCCGCCGCGGAGGGTGAGGGCGAAGCCGAGGCGGCGGGCGCCGGTGAGGCGGAGGCTGCCGGCGAGGCCGAGGCGGAAGGCGAGGCCGAAGGTGAAGCGGAAGGCGAAGGCGAAGGAGAGGCCGAGGGTGAAGGTGAAGGTGAAGGTGAAGCGGAGGGTGAAGGCGGCTACTGATGCCGCCCTGCCCCACACCGACGCACCGGCATCCGCCCGTGCACAGGGATGTGCATTCTGTCGCAGTGCAGGTGAAGGCCACCGGCGCGGAGAGGGCCACCGCGGCCCCGCCGGGCTACCTGCCCAACCTAGGGATCAAGTCATGGGGTATCAGCACGAATGCATGAACGGTCATCCCGTCACCGCCAGCCTGGTGGATGATAACCGGCATTTCCTCCGGCAACTGGCCGGCCTCGTTGGCGAGCTGGACGCTGAACGCTTCCGGGCCTGCAGCGGGCCTTACGGGGGTAATGGTATCGGCAGACAGGTCCGGCACATCCTCGAGCATGTGCAGTCGCTGCTGGCCGGTGCCCGGGGTGAACTCGATTACGATGACCGCGATCGGGACCCGGTGCTGGAACGGAACCCGGACCGTGCTCTGGAAACGTTGGCCAGGCTGGATGACCGGCTCGGCCAGGAGCTGGCAGCCCTGGCACCGGACACCCCCCTTCGCGTCGCCTGCGTCTGCAACACGGCATCGGGCCCTCATCGGACCTGGACACCCTCCAGCCTCCAGCGGGAGTTGATGTTCCTCATCAGCCACACGGTGCACCACATGGCATTGATCGCCATGCTCGCGGAGGAGGCCGGCCTGCGGCCCGGTGAAGAGTTCGGGGTTGCGCCATCGACGCGTCGCCACTGGCGCGCCAAGCCATCGTTCACCGTGCCGGCGCCCGCGGGCTGAACCGCCCGCCTGGAGCATGCCATGTCCATTACGTCCTGGCCGCCACCGCTGCGGTATGTGCCGTACCTGTTATGCGTTGCCGCACTCGCGGTGTCGGTGCTCTGCCTCCGGATCAGTCCCACCTGGGGCTGGGGTGTAGCGCTATTCGGCGGCCTCTCCTTGCTGGGCAGCTGGGATTTACTGCAACCACGACGCAGCATCAGCCGGAACTACCCTGTCATCGCCCATCTACGCTACTGCCTGGAAGGTATAGGCCCGGAGATCCGGCAATACTTTATCGAATCGGACACCGATGAGCGGCCCTTCTCCCGGGAGCAGCGCTCGGTGGTCTACCAGCGCGCCAAGAATCAACTCGACAAGCGGCCCTTCGGGTCCCTGCTCCACCTTTATGGCGATGGTTACGAATGGTTCAGCCACTCCATTCAGCCGGTAGAGGTGCTGCCCTCGGCCTATCGCCTTGAAATCGGAGGGCGCCACTGCCGGCAACCCTACTCCGCCAGCGTCTTCAATATCTCCGCCATGAGCTTTGGCGCCCTCTCCGCCAACGCAATTCTGGCGTTGAACAAGGGAGCCCGGCTGGGCGGTTTCTATCAGGACACCGGCGAGGGCGGAATCTCCCGATATCACCTGGAACACGGTGGAGATCTGGTCTGGGAGATCGGATCCGGCTACTTCGGCTGCAGGGATCCGGACGGCACCTTCAGCGCTGATCGATTCACGGCGACCGCCCGCCTGGACACCGTGCGAATGATCGAGGTCAAGCTCTCCCAGGGCGCCAAGCCGGGTCACGGGGGCATCCTGCCTGCCGCCAAGGTGAGTCCGGAGATCGCTGCCGCCCGCGGTGTCCCCGAGGGGCAGGATGTCATCTCCCCGCCACGCCACTCCGCCTTCGACACGCCCCGGGAGCTGATGCAGTTCATCGGCCAGTTGCGTGAACTCTCCGGCGGCAAGCCAGTCGGGTTCAAGCTGGCCATTGGTCACCCCTGGGAGTGGTTTGCGCTCGCCAAGGCGATGCAGGTGAGCGAACACCGTCCTGACTTCATCGTTGTTGATGGCGGCGAAGGGGGTACTGGAGCGGCCCCCCTGGAGTCCATCAACCGGCTGGGCATGCCGCTGGACGAGGCGCTGCTCCTCGTGCACAACACCCTGGTCGGAACCGGCCTGCGGGGAGAGATCCGCGTCGGGGCCGCCGGGAAATTGACCAGCGGTTTCAAGATCGCGCGTACCCTGGCGCTGGGCGCAGATTGGTGCAACGCCGCCCGGGGTTTCATGTTCGCCCTCGGCTGCATCCAGTCCCTGAGCTGTCATACCGACCACTGCCCTAGCGGCGTCGCCACCCAGGACCCACACCGGGCTCGTGCCTTGCACCCCGCAGACAAGGCTCAACGCGTAAGAAACTTCCATGCCGGCACGGTAGAGGCTCTGGGCGGCCTGCTCGCCGCCGCCGGACTACACCACGCCTGTCAGATAAGACCCGATCATATCCACCGGCGCCTGTCCGGGGCCGACGTGCGCACCTTCGCAGAGCTCTACCACTTTGTCGGAAGCGGTGCCCTGCTCACGGGCATACCCGATCACCCGGTATTCCGCGCGCATTGGGCGTCCGCATCACCGGATGCTTTTAACCCCGCCCCCCGGGCCACGAGAGGAGCCGCCATGACAAAACCGAAATGAAGCAACCGGAAACCGACTTGTCCCACCCGTGAGGAGGACGCTTATGAAAACGGATGTGCAAAAAGAGGCAGGACGGCAACGTCTGCTGCGGAATCTGTCCTGCGGGGCCGTGGCCTCGGCCCCATTGATCGCGCTGGCCGCTTACAGCTCGGCCGGCGTCATGGCCGCCCAGCCGGTCGAGCCCCGATCCGCACCTGCCGCGGCGTACATCACCCCGGTCGCAGAGGCCGAGGCGGAGGCCCGCGCCGAAGGCGAGACCGAAGGCGAGGCTGAAGGCGAGGCTGAAGGCGAGGCTGAGGGCGAGGCTGAGGGTGAGGCTGAAGCCGATAAAGCCATGCGCGATGCGGTCACGCGGCCACCAGGCTATCAGCCCTTCGAAGGTGACCCCGAAACCCTGGCAGCGCTAGGCGAGGAATTGTTCCACAACCGGGAGCTATCCACCAACAATCTCGCCTGCGCCAGTTGCCACATGGAAGGCGCCGGTTACGCCGACACCTTTGCCGAACCCTTCCCCCACCTGGTGGAGATGGCCGAGCGGGACTTCGGGCTGAGCGAGGTGCACCTCGACGAGATGGTCCAGATCTGCATGGTATCGCCCATGGCCGCCGAGCCACTGGAATGGGACTCGGAGGCACTGGCTGCCCTGGTGGAGTACATGAAGCTGGAACAGGCCGCATTCCGCGAGGATTGAACCCTGGACCACCGGCCCCGCGCACCAGCCGCCCGGGCCGGTGGCGCGGGACCGGCCAGGACGTGGGAGGGCAGCCCGCTCGTCACGGCCCGCCACTCACTCCAGCGGGGGCCGGTCACGGTAGGCCCTGCAGGCCAGCGCCAGCCTCGCCAGGTGAGACGCACTTCGCGCCTGCATCTTCTGCATCAGGTTGCCCCGGTGGATCTCCACCGTCCGGACACTGACATCCAGATCCCGGGCGATCAGCTTGTTGGGCTTTCCGTCCAGCAGTCCGTCCAGAACCTGTCGCTCCCTTGGCGTCAACTGCGTGAGCCGGGCCTCGATCTCTTCCCGCCGGCCCTGGTCCTCTCGTTGTGCCGCGTCCAGCTCAAGCCCCTGGCCCACGGCACTGAGCAGGGCCTCGTCATCAAATGGCTTTTCCAGGAAGTCCAGGGCCCCCTCGTTCACCGCCTTGACCGCCATCGGGATATCGCCGTGCCCGGTAATAAAGACCACAGGCATTCTCACCCCCCGCTCGTGAAGGGTCGTCTGCAGCGTCAGCCCATCCATGTCCGGCAACCGCACATCCAGCACCAGACACCCGCTGTCATCAGGCGTGACGCCCTGCAGCAGCCCGGCGGCATCCTCGTAGGCGCGGACCGTTATGCCCTCGGTGATCAGCAGCAGGCTGACTGCCTCCCGGATATCATCATCATCATCCACCAGATGAACGGTCGGTCTGCGCGTGACCATGGCTTGCCTCCAATGGCAGTGTGAAACGGAACTCGGCCCCACCAGCATTGCCGTTACGGGCGGTAAACGCACCGCCGTGGGACTCGATGATCGAACGGCAGAGTGCCAGCCCGATGCCCATTCCGCCCCGCTTGAAACTCGTGAAGGGCTCAAACAGGCGGGACAGGTGCTCGGGCGGGATACCCGGTCCGTTATCACTGACCTGTAGCACCAGCTCCTGGCGCCGCCGGTACACTGACAAGCGAACCCTTGCATCCGGACGCCCCGCCAGCACCTCTCCCGCGTTCCGGAGCAGGTTCACCAGAACCTGCTCGACCTGGATGGGGGCCACCTCCACCGGCGGCAGCTCGGGCGCGACGTTCACCTGCAGTGCCACCCCCCGTTGCCCCAGTTCACGCCGCATCAGCGCTTCCGCGTTCCGGACCAACTCCGCGGGGCTGCACGACTGCCTGTCCGGCGCTTCTCGACTGGCAAAGGTGCGGATCTGGCGCACCGTCTCCGAGGCCCGCCGGGCGTTGTCTTCCAGCCGCTCCAGGGCATCGGCGGCCGCCTCCGGCTCACCGCGCTGCAACAACCGGCGACCGGCCTGTGCGTAGGTGGTCAGGGCGCACAGCGGCTGGTTCAGTTCGTGGGCCAGGGTGGCGGACAACTGCCCCATCAGGTTGATCCGCCCGGCACGGGCGAGGCTTTCCAGGTGATCCCGGGCGCGTGACTCCGCCGCCTCCCGCTCCGACCGGATCGCCGTCAGCGACAACCCGGTGATCACCAGCAGGCCCAGCTGCGCATTCAGGGCGAGCAGACTGTGCTCCAACCCCAGCGCGGCGAAGGGTCCGTACCCGAGCCCCGTCGCCGTGAGCGCCAGTGCGCCGGACAGACCGATCAGGCCGGTGGTGATCTGCACCGGGCACTGCAACGCCGCGAACATGATCAGCGGAAAGGCGAGGTAGGACAGCGGGAGCGCAACCGCCAGTGAAAGCGGCACCAGGTAGACCACGACCGAGGTGGCGATTATGCCGATAATCAGCGCGCCGCCGACCCGATAATCGTGGCCCGGCGGCAGCAGAAACCGCCCCCCCAGCAGCGCAAACAGCAGCGGCGCAATCAGGGCCAGCCCCATCAGGTCGGCTGCCCAGCAGACCCACCAGGTCCCGGCAAAGGAAGCCTGTTCGGAGCCTGCCGCAACGCCGTAGGCCCCGACCACGGCATTCAGCCCGGAACTGACGCCGCCACCGGCCACCAGGAACACCCCCAGGTCGCGCAGGTGGGCGAGCCGGGGGTCGAACCGCCAACGCCGCAGCAGGCCGGCCCCCAGCGCGGTGGCCACCACCGTGGCCGCCACGCTGACCACCCGCTCCAGCGGTGGCGCCATGTCGCCGGTGAACAGGATGGCGATCAGCCCCGCCCCCACGGCGACGGCCGGCAGCAAGCGGTACCCGTACAGAAACACGAAGACCAGGCCGACGCCGGTCGCCGGCCAGACCAGCGGGATACCCAGCGCATCGGGCGTGAAGACGAAGCCCCAGGCCCCCACCCCGACATAGAGCACTACCAGGGCCGTACTGAGCAGCAGCACCCGTGCCATGGATGGCGCGGTGGCGACCGCCCTGCTCTGCGGATCGGGTATGGCGTGCCCTGCTGAGTGACTCACCGGTGAAAGGCCCTGTCCGTATCAGTACTGATGCGTGGTACTGACAGTATGTACGGCAGCGGCCTGCAACGGTAATGCGTGATACCCCTTAGTCGCTGCGGCCTGTCACCGGTACGGCGGGCTTCAGGCGGGTTGCACCCGCCCCGGGCGCCGCAGGCCGAGCAGCCAGAAGGCAGCCAGGCCGAGCACCGCCACCAGCGAGAACAGGTAGGGCCCCCAACCGAAGCCGTGGTAGATGAACCCGGGCAAGAACGAGCCCACCGTACCGCCGGCGTAGTAGAAGGCGATATAGAGGCCGTTGACCACGCCGCGATGCTCCCCGGCGCGCTTGTTGAGATAGCCCGGCGCCAGGGAGTGGATCAGGAACATGCCCCCGCAGAAGACAAACATCCCGAGGAAGATCAGCCACACCGGATGGGCAAAGAAAAACGCCAGGGAGCCGGCGAAGATCAGCGTCCCGA
>PWLM01000078.1 GCA_003560495.1 Bacillus sp. (in: firmicutes)
CATGCCTGCCGGCTCTGTCTCATCCATGTCTTTTACAAATTCAAAAGATTCACTGCCGTTACGGATCCATTCTTCATAAGAGAAAACGCTTTCAATTTTTGACTCAGGAAGCTCATTATCAGTCATTACGATAACCGCTTTTACTGTTTTTAATTTGTCATATACGGCTTCCACGAGAGGAAAAACATCTTCGTCCACGAAGAGAATTTCGTCTTCTGCATGATTAATAATATAAATAATATGCTCGGGGGAAAGACGGATATTTATTGTATGGATGACGGCGCCAATTCCGGGAACAGCGAAATACAGCTCCAGATGCCTGTGATGATTCCAGGCAAGCGTTCCTACTTTCTGTCCCCGCTGGATACCGAATTGCTGCAGACGGTCTGCAAGCTTTCTTGTCCGTTTTCCTATTTCTTTATAGGTGAAGCGGTGAATACCGGATGATGTACGGGAAACGACTTCTTTTTTCGGAAAAAAACGCTCCGCACGTTCAAGCATTGAAGGAATAAGCAGATCACCTTTCATCATATGTACCCTCTCCTTTAATTAGTATAGACCCCTATTTCCTAAAATAGCATATAATACCTCTTTTTCCTATTATTAATAACTGAATTTTCTAATTTCATGAACAGACAAAACAAGAGGCTGCTCAATTATCCGCTAAAATGAGAAAGTCCCTTTTAAATGGATAATTAAAAATCCGCAGGACTTCCATTCTCCTTTTTAAAAATTGCTGCCTACATCCTGACAAACAATCAACGTTTGCTATGATCCGGTTCTTTGCCTCGAAAGTGGTTTATAACAATTAAATAACCCCAATAAAAGAGCTTTTCACCATTTTTGTATTATCTCTGCACGAACAGTTTTACTAACGCATGACTCTGTTTCTTCATCTCCGTAAATTCCCACAATAAATCACGCTTATTTTATAGTTTGCAGGGGTAAAGAATATAAGCTGACCAATCGGCCCATACGGCCGTGGTACTTTAGCTGTTCAGAGGAGGATGTCATTTAATGAGTACGATCAAAAGCAACTGGCTTGCCTATCAGCAGTGGGAAGACATACTATTTCTACACTGGCCGGTGGACGTAGAAACGCTCCGTCCCCATGTTCCGGAAGAAGTGGAACTGGAAACATATGATGGAAAAGCCTGGATTTCTATATTAGCATATGTAAGCACGAATAATAAGGCGAAACGGTTTGGCAGAACGTTGACTTCCAGCTTATTTCATCAGGTAAACGTCCGTACGTATGTAAAATACGGAGAGGAAAGCGGTGTTTATTTCTTTTCTGTGGACGCTGATCATAAAGCCGCTGTAAAAGCTTCCCGGAGTCTGGCAGGCCTTCCTTTTTACCAGGCCGATCTGAAGCATACCGAGAAAACCGAAGGATTCCGCATCCAAAGTACACGGACGCACAGCGGAGAAAAGGAACTTCAGTTCAAATGCTCCTATAACCCCGCGGGCGAAGCTTTCCGGCCTGAACCAGGCTCGCTGGAGCACTGGCTCACGGAAAGAAATCAACTGCTCCGGGTGAAACGCAGGAAAGTTTCCAAGTCAACTATCGACTATAAACCGTGGAAAATACGTCCCGCTGATGTAAAAATTACAAAAAACCAACTGCTGGACTTTCTTCCTGTAGATCTCACAAAAGAAGATCCGCTTGTGTATTATGGCAAAAAGAAAGGCGTCTATTTCTACGACTTCAACAAAATAAAATAACTGTCAGGCTGGTCCCGTTTCCGGGATCAGTTTTTTTGACTGCTTTATCACCTTTTTTATAAGCTGTGTTAAAGTTCGCTGACGGCTGGAGAAACACTTCGCTTCCAACCGGCCTGCCGTGGAGGAGATTTTCGGGCAGGCTGCGCCCTATCCTCCAATTTCCTTCTTCCACGGGCCGGTTTCCGCTTCATTTTAATGCTTAAATACAGAAAGCCTGCTGGTTGAATCAAGAATGGACAAAGGTAGAAACTAGAACCAGGGAGATTTTTCCATACTCCTGCGGAGATCACACAGATCCATCCGGACAGAAGGAAAGCCGCAGGCACTCTCCAAAAAAACACGGAGCTTTAACAGAGATATGGATGCAGTTAAAAACAGCACCATGAAAAATGAAAATATTTAACGCTGTGTAACGAAGGCGGGGACACCCAGAGGATCAGTGCAGCAGCGTTATGTCCATCTCATAAACGAGCTATTATCAAGGCAGCCTTTGTATAAAAAGCTAAAAGCTAGTAAGAAACAAGAACATTTTCCCTCTCCAAACTCTTTCCGATTTATCTCTCCTGCTAAATTCCTCTGCGTGTAAGGTTTTTTTCAGACTTTCTTCGAGGACGGCTGTAATATATTTTACTTTCCTTTATATTCCAACTAAATTCTCCGTATAAAAGAACCATCCCGCACTGATACTTTATACCTCCTCCCTCTCTTCAAAATAATTGAAAACGAGATTAAAGTTTTAATTTTCCGAAAATTATAGAATATTTTATTTCGATAAGCTAAAGTTATGGCATACTACATATTCTAGAAAGGATGATTACATTGAAAAAAGTTATTTTTTCTGTCCTCGCAGCTCCCCTGCTTTTCACTACCGTCCTCCCTGCTTCTGCAGGAGCAGAACCTCAGTCTAAACCAAACGGACCTTGGATTCAGCCGGAACAGCAGACGAAGCTGGAGCGCTTTATCTCTCCAGAGAAAATGCACGAGCAGCTGGAGCAGATCGAAGAGCGTGCCCGCGACGGCAGGATGGACCTTGATGTCGTCGGTCAGTCAGCTAAGTACGACCATCCGATTTACGCAGCCAAATTTGGAGAAGCTGATACGGATAATCCAAAAGTCTACCTGCAGACACAAATTCATGGTGATGAGCAGGGAGGTACGGAAGCTGCACTGGATCTCATTCAGACACTGGCGATGAGCAATAACCAGGATGTGCGGGCTATCCTGGATAACGTAACTGTATGGATTGTTCCTATGCTCAACCCGGACGGTGCAGAAATCATCGAGCGGGAAGAAGGTCAGGCGAAACAGCGCCGAAACTTCCAGGACTGGACCCCGGAGGAATGGGGATTATCTGAAGACACTCCTGCTCCCTGGTACCACGGCCGGGACTGGGCGAGTGAAGAACTCGGGTTTGATGTCAATCGGGATTTCCACCCGGACCTTTCTTTTGAACTTTCTGAAGAATATGCCGGACTTCTTCCGGGGGTCGGCTCTGAACCAGGCTTTTATGTAACGCCGGAAGCGCAGGCTTCCCGTGATGTATTTTCAGAGCTCGAACCTGACTTGTTTATTGATCACCATCACCGCTACAGCAATACAGTTTCTGAGGACGATGACCGATTGAATACGCTGCAGATCCTTGGGCAGGTAGTGGATGAAGATAACGTAGTCAGCCACAATGGCACAGACTATCAGCTGAGCGAAGAATCCTTGGAACTTTCCAAACAGGTAAACAGCCACGTTTACCAAGTGCTCCAAAAAGGTAACTCTCCATTCGGTGCCGTTTCCCGCTATCCTGATGTTAATCTGCCAGGTACAGCTCTTGGAAGCTTTTCTTTAAATGATGCCGCCATTATGCTTTATGAAACACGCGGCCAACAGCATCCAAACGGTCATACAGGTCAGAAATCGAGCGGTATGCTGATTAAGCAGAGCTATATTGGAATTTACGAAACACTGCTCGGTCTTGCTACAGAAGAAATTTATGAAATTGATCCGGAATTTTATGATACCGAAATACCTACAGACAGTCCAAGAATTCAGCGTCCTGATTAACCACAAGGTTCTCTTAAAGCTCCGATGTTGTTTTTGAAAGTCGCCTGCGGCTCTTTCCACCTGCCGCGGAGAAAGCCTTCAGGTATCAACAGCGAATAACAAATAACAGAAAGAGCTGCCCCGGCTTACAACCGGCAGGCAGCTCTTTTCACTTATTCTTCCCAGTCATTAAACAGGCTTCTCAGCCAGTCTTCACTTTTATTTTCCAGCGGCGCGACATATTCCTGTCCCCTCGCTGGTGACTGGACGTAATACATTCCCGGATTTTCTGTGTTCTCCAGCCATTTTCTTTTCTCGTTTTCTTTTTCCTCCAAATATGTCGGCTGGTAGCAGGCCTCATGAAAAAAGGCCGGCAGCTGCCATACACTCGGTTTGTTTTTATGCAGCGGGGAGGAAAGAAGCAGACGGTCAT
Source organism: Bacillus sp. (in: firmicutes) (assembly GCA_003560495.1). Lineage (GTDB taxonomy): Bacteria > Bacillota > Bacilli > Bacillales > Salisediminibacteriaceae > Alkalicoccus. The sequence continues at coordinate 4,193 of PWLM01000078.1, forward strand.
CCAGGCGTGGAAAATAGCCGCTTCCCGGGATGTCCCGGTCCGGGAATAAACGATCGGAAGCTAGATAAAGCGTATTGTTACTGCTTTTGATAAAATTTTCTTCCGCTCCGTGGGGGTGCTGCTGCTTTACTTCGTCGGGAAGTTCTTCTTTGTTTTTTCCTGTAATCACTTTTCCTGCTTTCAGCCACCCGTATATATAATACGCCCCGTCGCTCCAGCCACCCCGCGGGTCCAGGGGATGAACCCGGTTTTTTATCGGTTTGAACCGGGTGAAAAAAAGAAAAACGCTTCCTTCTTTTACATTATTATTCCAAAGATGGCCGGCGGCACCCCCGGTCTGCCCAAAAACACCAAACTCCGGACCGTTGAGGAGCCAGGGCGGCTTTCCGAGTATCGGATCATAGTGCGCATAGGAACTTCCTACAATTTCCCGGGATTTCCTGCTGAAACTCAGCAGCGGGTTTTCCACAAGTCTCTGAAGATTTTCTGCCTTTATTCCTTCCAAATATTCCGCATGCAGTTTTAAGTTTTCGTACGAATGTGGATTAAATGCTTTTTCTCCTTCCGGAATCGGCAGCAGAATATATTTCCCTGTAGCTGGATCATACGGGGAGTAGCCATATCCGGAAGAAGAATCAAAACCTTTTCTGCTGAAAATAAGTTTGTTCATTCTTTTCTCCCTTCGCTTACTTTTCTCGTTATGAATGAGCAGTTTGAAAATAACTATTCCTCGTTTCAGGCAGAGTAAACGGGGAATAGTTAAAGAAGCACAACCGATCGTTATTTTAACGCCGGAAGGAGCCATGTTATGCCATTTTTTCAATCTGGAGAAGACCTTCTTTATTATGAAGAAAAAGGAGACGGGCCCCCTCTTTTCTTTGTCCCGCCCCCGGCTCTTGGAACCGAACCTTTCCGTCAGCAGAAAGAAAGTCTGAGCAGAAAATTCCGCGTTGTTTCCTTCGATCCTGCCGGTACCGGACGAAGCCCGTCCAATGCGCGAAAAGAACACAGCGTACAGGAATGGAGCGCTGATATTCTTGCCCTTGCTGACCATCTCGCTTTGGATAAAATTCTGCTGTGCGGTTATTCTCTTGGAGGAAGCGCTTCTCAGGAGTTTGCTGCTGCTTTTCCGGAAAGAATAAAAGGACTGATCCTTCTCTGTACGTTCCCGGAAGTAAATACTGCTTTTCTTTCTGCTAAAATTCAGATTGGAGAATGGGCAGCCGGCAATGATTTCCGAGCCCTTATGGCTCAGGCACTATCCGTGTCCCATACGAACAGGCAGGATAACCGCTCCGGATTAAAAGAGAGAATCCGCCGCTCGAATCCCGCCCTCGTCCGCAGCATGTATTACTATGGAAGACATTATAAAGCTACAGAACGACTGACAGAAATAACATGTCCTGTCATTTATATATACGGCGAGTGGGACCCGATTGCCCGTCCGTATGTGAACATGTACCGCAGATTTCTTCCACAAGTGGAAATAGTAAAAATCTCCGGAGCTTTTCATCAGCTGCCGACAAGAAATACCGAAGAAGTCAACGCGATCATTGCAGGAAAATACGCAGAGCAGAAAGGAGCAGATAAATGAAACAGCCTAAGCGTCCATGGATTGCCACTCAGACATGGGAGGACCTGCTGCTGATTCACTGGCCGGTCCAGCCGGATGCTTTGAAAATATTTATCCCTCCACCTCTCGAGCTGGATACTTTCCAGGGACAGGCATGGATCGGGATCGTCCCCTTTCTCGGCACTCATAATGAAGCCCGCTGGTTAGGGCGGACCTTATCAATTCAGCCATTTCTTGAACTGAACGTACGCACCTACGTGAAATACAAAGGACAGCAGGGAGTTTTTTTTATAACGATGGATACGGATTCCAGGCTGGCTGTGCGCGGTGGCCGTACCGTCGCAGGGCTCCCCTACTTGAATGCCCGCATGGAACGCCGGAAGAATAAGGGAGTCATTCACTATGCGAGCCAGCGGAGACACCGCGGCGAACCTAAGGTGAACTTTGAAGCAGACTATGCCCCGCTGAGTGCTCCTTTTTATTCAAAGGCAGGTACTTTAATCCACTGGCTCACGGAGAGATACAGCCTGCTGAAAGCAGAAAAAAATAAAGTGACCGCAGGCCCGATTTACCACGAACCCTGGGATCTGCAGGAAGCAAAGCTGCACATTTACCAGAATGAGCTTCTGCATTTCCTGCCGCGGAGCGTAACGAAACAGATGCCCCTCGTTCATTACTGTCGTCAGAAAAAAGTATTGTTTTACCCTTTTAAGAAAATGAATTAAGTCTGTCAAACTGCTGAAGGGAATTATTGTCACAAGCTTCCTTTAAAGAGGAACACGTAGAAAATCTGCCGGGGACGCCTGTTTTCTATTAGGGGGTCACAGGTGGATTTTCTTTAGTCTCCGAACTACTGCCCATTCGAAAAAAGCCCTTCTGCATTCAAGTTTAACAGCCTTTTATATGTAGAACCCCCTCCTGCAGGGAAAGGTATAATACTCCCTCTCTGTTTGTTTTTTTCCTCAGCATACGTTAATCCCCCCGGCTCCCTCTTGTGATTAACCCGGCTCTTTCTATCTACCTCTCTGCGGTAAAAGAAATTACTTTTTCTATCAGGCCATTTTGTTCATCCAGTCTGTAGATGTCGCAGAAGTCCTGTATTTTTTCGTTGTTTTTCATATGCCTTACACCGCTGCAGGCTGCCATAGTACCTTCCGCCAGAAGATTTTCCACGGTCAGATTAAAGATCCCCTCTCCTCCTCTGTCATTTAAGTAGTTTAATACAGCCTGCTTTCCCCTTATAATCGTTTCTCCTTTCACTTCCCACACGACATTTTCTGTCATATTATCAGCCATAAAAGAAATATCATTAGCAGAAAAAGCTTCATTAAATGCCTGAATTACTTCTTTCGTTCTCATATATTATTCTCCTTTCATTCCTATGCTTTCTTATTGATCTGGAAAACCTGATATAGTAGTATCCCACACTTCCGGTTTTTTGAAACAGGATTTCTCTCTGAAGAAGAACACCGTTTTCATTTTTTTAGTCTAAAGTACAGCAAACCTGTTAAAATTAAAGCTATGTTAAAATATTCCTGCAGGACGTTAATTTCCACTTTTAAAAAACAGGGATCTTCCGGTTTCCGCTTCATTTTTCGATCCCTTACAGTGGAAAACCGGCTGCTTCTATGAACGAGGTTCTCTGTTTAAAAAACGAGCGCCAAAGCAGTTTTTTGGGAAGCCTTCGCAAAAAGAAAGCGGAAGGTGAAATGAGCCGCGTGTTATGTCAATGCCGAGCTTTAACAAAACCAGAATAAAAGTACCTCCATTAATTTGTTCACCGTTTCACAAAACTCCCCCGGGGGTATATATATAGTATCTATTCTTTTAGTGGTGGTGAGAAACATGACAGAAAAAAAGTGGCATACTTATAGTGAAGAAGAAATCATAAACTACTGGGATACCGATGAAAAAGACGGACTCAGCCGGGAAGAAGCTTCAGAACGCCTTAAAAAGTATGGCCCGAACGAACTTCCGGAAGCCGAAATAGAAAGTCCTTTTATAAAATTCATCCGACATTTCCACGATATACTCATTTACATTCTGCTTGTAGCTGCTGTAGTAACCGGCGTGCTCGGTCATTATATTGATACCATTGTTATTCTCCTAGTAGCAGTCATCAACGCAGTTATCGGCTACATGCAGGAAAACAAAGCAGAAAAAGCACTGCAAGGTATCCGGAACATGCTTTCTCTTGAAGCTGTTGCAGTACGCGATGGTGAAAGACAGAATGTTGCTGCTTCCGAGCTTGTACCGGGAGACATTGTTCTGCTCAGTGCGGGGGATAAAGTACCCGCTGACCTTCGCCTCGTCGAGTCAAGTAATCTCGCATCTGAAGAAGCAGCTCTGACCGGGGAATCCACCTCATCTGAAAAAAACACTTCTGCTCTTCCGGAGGACACGGTTCTCGGCGACCAGGAAAATATGGTTTTTTCAGGGACTGCTGTAACTTCCGGCAGTGCCAAAGGGATTGTTACAGCTGTCGGAGAACAGACAGAGATTGGGAAGATCAACCGTTCGATCAGTGAAGTAGAAGAATTAAAAACTCCTTTAATGAAACAAACGGACCGCTTTGGTAAAACCGTAGCTGCCGTTATTCTCGGTTCCTCTTTCTTTATTTTTCTTTTTGGCTACTTTATTCGTGACTACGCCGTCGGAGAGCTTTTGATGTCCATTATCGGTCTGGCTGTGGCAGCAATTCCGGAAGGACTGCCGGCTATTATTTCTATTATCCTCGCACTAGGCGTGCAGAACATGGCCCGGCGCAAAGCGATTGTCCGGAATCTTCCTTCTGTCGAAACGCTGGGAGCCGTCACGGTTATATGTTCTGACAAAACCGGCACACTGACAAAAAATGAAATGACCGTAACCTCGATACTGACAAAGGAACACCGCTATTCTGTGACAGGGACCGGCTATGAACCATCCGGCGACATCCGTCTCGGGGATAAAGTGGCAGACGCAGAAAAACAAACCGATCTGTATGATTTTTTAACAGCAATGACGACCTGCAACGATGCCAGTCTTGCCCAGCAGCCCGACGGCTCCTGGGTCATGAACGGAGAGCCAACGGAAGGCTGTCTGTTAACAGCAGCAGAAAAAGCGGGCACGAAGATTCCCCATTATGAATCTGTGCAGAAAATCCCTTTTGATTCAGAATACAAATATATGGCTGTTCTTGCCGACACCCCGGAAGGCCGCCGGATCTTTGTTAAAGGCGCACCCGACCGGCTGTTTGATATGGCCAGGGCCTCTGACAGCGATTTCGATGAACAAGCATGGGAGCAGCTGATGAAGGAACGGACCTCCCAGGGAGAACGGGTCCTCGCAGCAGGAATGATTGAAGCAGATGCTTCCAAAGACACACTGGATCACGAGGACCTGACACAGGGCTTTACGCTGCTCGGTCTGACAGGCATTGTTGATCCTCCCCGCGAAGAAGCGATAAGTGCTGTACGAGAATGTGCTTCTGCGGGCATTCGTGTAAAAATGATTACCGGGGATCATAAAGATACTGCCGCAGCCATCGGCAGCCAGCTCGGTATTGGAGACGGGGTAAAAGGACTCGAAGGCAGAGAAATCGATGAAATGAGCGATGAAGAACTGGATAAAGCGATTCTCGAATATGATATATTTGCCCGGACGAGTCCGGATAATAAACTCCGTATCGTCAAAGCCCTGCAGGATAACGACCAGATAGCCGCCATGACCGGGGACGGAGTAAATGATGCTCCAGCACTGAAGCGGGCGGACATCGGCGTTGCTATGGGCATAAAAGGAACAGAAGTAGCAAAGGAATCTGCCCAGATGATACTCGTTGATGACAATTTTGAAACCATCGTCGGAGCGGTCGAAGAAGGACGACGCGTGTATGCGAACCTGAAAAAAACCATTCTCTACATTCTGCCGACTAACGGCGGACAGGCACTTCTCATTACGATTGCCATTCTACTTGGAACTGCCATGCCCCTGTCACCGCTGCAGATTTTGTGGGTGAACATGGTCATTGCCGTCACGGTTTCTCTTGCACTGGCGTTTGAGCCACTGGAAGAAGGCGCGATGAAAGAGAACCCGCGTCCAGCTCAGACACCTCTTCTGACACCTTATTATATTTTCCGTGTCGTCTTTGTTTCCATCCTGATAGCGGGCACATCCTTCGCTGTTTATCTTTACATGCTGCAGAGCGGTGTGCAGGAGGAGATGCTGCAGAGCATCGTTCTTCAGACAATTGTTATTCTTCAGATGTTCCACTTGTTTAACTGCCGGAACGAAAAAGGATTTGCATTCAACAAAAATTTCCTGAAAAATAAAGTAGCTTTCATCGTATCTGCTGTGCTGATTATTCTTCAGATGTTTATACTTTACGTTCCATTTATGAACACAGCTTTCGACACCGTGCCGATCGGCCTGGAGTTCTGGCTCATTCCAGCTGTAATGGGTATTTTCCTCTTTTTAATCATTGAAATCGAAAAAACGATTACAAGAAAAATTATTGGAAGAAAAAAATAATTATTCAGTCCGCACACAGATTTAAATTCTTCTTTCCTCCAATAATGACCCGGGGCATAAATGCGTTTTATTTGTTCTATACAAAATTCCGCGGCTCCGGATTCTCCCAAGTTTATATTCCCCGGCCCCGGGAATATCATTTACAGACTTAAAAATACTTTTTTGGAGGATGTTAACATGGAAAAAACCGTTTTTATTACGGGAGCAGGCACAGGTCTTGGCCGCGGGACGGCACTCGGGCTGGCAAAAAAAGGCCATCAGGTTATTGCGGCTGTAGAAAATCATCCACAGATCACCTCTCTACGGGAAGCTGCCGGTAAGGAGGGAGTCGAACTTGAAATTTTTAAAATGGATATAACTAACGAAAGCGACCGGGAGCGTATGAAGCGCTATGATTACGATATATTCGTTGCCAATGCAGCCGTAAATGAAGGCGGTCCGATCTGGGAAGTTCCGATGACTGCTCTCCGGAATTTGTTTGAAGTCAATGTTTTCAGTACGCTGGAAACGGCCCGGATTGCTGCCGGTCATTTCGTGGAAAAGCGTGAAGGAAAAATTATTTTCCTCTCCTCCATGGCCGGCGTCATGTCTTCTGCCTACAAAGGTCTTTACGCTTCCTCCAAACACGCGCTGGAAGCGATCGCCAAATCCCTTCAGGAAGAAATGGAGGAATTCAACGTACAGGTTGCAACTATCAATCCCGGACCATTTGCGACCGGCTTTAATGACCGGGCCGTTGAAGAAAAATGGGAATGGTTTGACGAAAAAATTCATTGGACATCTCCTCAAAAATTGAAAGAAAGCGAACAGGGCCTCGAAAATCAATTCGACCCGGAAGACATGATTCAGAAAATGATTGAGCTTATACCTCAGGATCACCACAAATTCCGCACAGCCTATCCCGAGGAAACAGCTGAAAATATGCGGAAAGAAGAAAAAGCCAACTGGGAAAAAGAAATCTGATATTAGTTTTTTTCTCTGTACTAAAACATCCCGGGAGAGTTTTCTCCCGGGATGTTTTTTAACTCCCCTGCATGATAGGCTTTACATCAAATCAAGAAATCTGCTTTTCTCCAGCTGATCCTTTGAATAATCTACGTTCACATATTCGAAAATACAGTCCGTTCCTTTTACCTCTTCGGGAAGGAATGCCCGCGTCCCATTATACAAGTAAAGCAGCACATTTCTTACTGGAGGTTTCTCCTCCGGAAAGTGGTGCTTAATCAGCTTCATTACGTAACCGAGATTTTTTGCAAGCTGACTGTTCGCTGGCGGAATCGGCACTTCAATTCTTTCATCATTGTAAAAGTAAATTAAGTACCCATCGTTTTGTTCACTGAAATCCGCCCAGTCGTCCGTTCCTGCTTCATACCAGTGATGGACGTATTTTTGAAAAATAATGTGCCTTTTGCACTGAGGAGCTTTCAACTGAAGAACCCCGTCCCGGATGCCGGGAGAAATATCCCAGCGGCTTTCCGCCGGGTAAACCGCTGATTCGGTGATCAAAATAAAATCAAACTGTCCGAACTGCGGCCGGTCGTCCCCTGCACGACGCCCAAAACTTGGCAGAAACAACACTTCCTTCGCAGCCGTGTTATCGGCAAGCTGGTCAAGAATCGAATCCATCTCGTTGTTTAAAGCCCATAATGTATAAGCGTCTTCACTAAATGATAATACCCGCATAGTTACCTCCTCTACAGTTTCAAAAACTGTATTCATATTGTATACTACTTCGCTTTTTAATACTGTATTTCCTTTCTGAGTAAACCCCCTTCATAGAAAGGACTTCTTTTCCATAACCGTTCCTCTATAGGGAGGAAGTTCAAACATGCCCCGCCTCAGGGGAGTTTGCAGCCCCGGGTTAAAGTAACATCTATCTGCTGCATTGAGAAGGGGCTGTCGCTCGTTTCTGACCCTCCCTCCTCTTTTCACTGGAAGCAGAACGAAAAGCACGGCGGAGTATGGGCCTGTTCGACCAATCACCCGCCGTGTTTTTTATTTAATCTTTTTCTGTTAATTGGAGATAAAATTTCCCGGTCTGTCCTGCTTCGTACAAATTAGTTATCGACGTGGAGTAACTGGAAATGATGCCTTTAAAAGACAGAGATTTCTCCGGTATATCCACATCGAATATTCCTTCGTAAAGCAGCGTTGTAATGTCATGGTATTTTTCGTGTGTCACAAGAAAAGCCACCGTGATTATATGCTTTCCTTCCTGCTGTTCATGCTGGAAATGGTCCACGGGAATTACCGTCCCGTTCAATTTAATTTCACTCGTCATTACTGCTGATCTCCCGTGATTTCTTTTAAAATTTCATAAGACCGCTTCTGCTTGTTTCGATCATAAATATAGGAAACTGCCATAATTTCATCTGCGTGATACTGGTCCTGGAACCGTTCAAGCTGTTTCTTAACAGTATCTTTGCTGCCTGCAAAAGTCATACTGGACATCTGTGAAGCAACCGCCCGCTCCTGCGGCATCCACAGTCTGTCCATTTCCTCCGGTGTCACCGGCGGCTGGAGCGGATTCTGCGAGCCGCGTACTACATTCAGGAAAAACTGCTGCATCGTTGTTGTTTCCATCTCCGCTTCTTCATCGGTTTCTGCCGCAATTACGTTTAGACACACCATTACGTACGGCTTGTCAAGGTACTCAGACGGCTGAAAACGGTCACGATATATTGCAATCGCCTGATCCATGTAGGTTGGCGCAAAATGGGAGGCAAAAACGTATGGAAGACCGAGCTTTGCCGCAAGAACCGCTGAATCGGTTGATGAACCAAGAATATACAGCGGAATACCGGCTCCTGTTCCGGGAAAAGCTTTTACTTTGCCCTGCGTGCCGGCCGGACCGAAATACTGGAGAAGCTCCTGTATATCATCCGGAAAAGAATGGACAGCTGTATCCATCTGTGTCCGGCGCAACGCACGTGCGGTCGTCATATCCGTTCCCGGGGCCCTGCCGAGACCAAGGTCAAGCCGTCCCGGATAAAGAAGCTCCATCGTGCCGAACTGCTCGGCTACTGCCAGCGGGGAATGGTTCGGCAGCATAATACCTCCCGAACCGACACGGATGCTCTTCGTATTTTCCAGCGTATGTTTCATCAGAATCGAAGTTGCCGAACTGACGAGTGTCGGCGTATTGTGGTGCTCGGCAATCCAGTAGCGGTCATAGCCCATTTCTTCCACAGCCTGAGCCAGATCAACCATATCCTCCACTGCTTCTCTCTGCCCTTCCCCCTCCCGCACAGGAGCAAGGTTTAATACAGAAACTGGTACTTGTATATTAGACATTCAAAACGTTCCTTTCTTTTTTAAAGTTACTCTTTTATCGTATCAATCGAAATGTTCTATGGAAAACAATGTGCCTTATGCATATTTTTCAGATATATCAATCTGAATGGGAATGCATTAAAATACTTAGTAGAATCTAATAAACGGAGCGGATCCTTTTGAAATTGCCACAATTTAAACTCACTACCATTATTATATTATTCGTCTGCTGTGTCGTTCTTATTTCTCTTCTTATTACAAGCCTGCTTGCAGGACAGTCTACCGGCAGAACTATCGAGAATTCTCTTGAAGAAAAAGCGCTTACTACCGCACGTGCGGCTGCCGAAACCGAAGAAATCCAAAACGGACTGCAGGATCCCTCGGCCGCAGAAGCTGTACAGCAGTATACTTCCACGATCCAGGAAGCTGTCAGCGTATACTTTGTCGTTGTTATGGATATGGACGGCATACGAATATCGCATCCGGATGAGGCGCTGATAGGAGAAGCCTTTGTGGGAGGAGATGAAACACGTGTGCTGGAGCAGGGTGAGGAGTACACTTCGCGCGCAGCAGGAACACTTGGAGAGTCTCTGCGGGCCTTTACTCCGGAAAAAATAATTTTACGACAGGAGGCTTTTGTATGAAGCAGCGCTCTATGTTATTCGTTCCTCCCGTATCCGATAAAATGATTGATAAAGGATTCACTGCTGAAGCAGACCGGGTGATTTTTGATCTGGAGGATGCTGTAGCTGTTCAGGAAAAAAAGACAGCACGCGCCCGGCTTTTTCAGAAGCTTTCTTCAAAAGAGAATCTCCACACGTTTTTTATCCGGATCAATGATGCAGAATCTCCTTTCTATCAGGAAGATGTGGAAGCTTTGCAAAACATACCGGGTATCGGCATCGTCCTGCCGAAAACAGCTTCAGCCGAACAGGTCAGACAGCTGCAGAAGAAGCTGCCGGGGCGTCCCATCCTCCCGATTATCGAAAGTGCAGCCGGTGTCTGGTACGCGAAAGAAATCGCAGAATCCTGTGCGGAAGTGGAAACGCTCGCCTTTGGAAGCATCGATTTTTCACTCGATATTCAGGCAGCCGGTCTGCCGGATGAATCGGAACTGCTGTACGCCCGTTCCAGAATCGTTCTGGCCTGTCGTCTTGCGGGAAAGAAACCACCGGTGGACGGTGTCTTCACAAACTTTCAGGATACAGAGGGTTTTCGCCGGCAGGCAGCGATGGTAAAAGGCCTCGGTTTTCAAGGTAAGCTCTTGATTCACCCGTCCCAGGCAGGGCTGGCGAATGAGGTTTTCTCCCCATCTGACGAAGAAATTTTTAAGGCAGAAAAAATTGTCCGGGCTTTCCAGGAGGCAGAAGCAGAAGGGCTGGCCGCCGTACAAGTTGACGGAGAGATGATCGACTACCCTGTTTATTACCGGTCCCGGAACATTCTGCAGGCATCCGAAAAATCATAGCGCTCCCCCCTCGTCTCATAGAAGATTCGCTGAATTTCCTCTCTTTTTAGCGGGAATTCTGCTACTATGGAGAAAAGAAGCTGACTAATGGAGGAATAGATAATGAAAAACTGGGCTTTTGTTTCTGACTTTGACGGGACGATTTCGAAAAAGGATTTTTACTGGATTGTGATTGAAAAATACTTTCCGGACGGCAGTGAACTCGTGAAAAAATGGAAATCCGGAGAAATAAAAGACATCGATTTTCTGAGCACAGTTTTCACTTCGATTCATCAAGAAGAAGAACAGATTATTCAGGACGCCCTCGATATCCCTATTGATGAACATGTTCCGGCCTTTATCCGACGCGTGCAGGAAAATGGAGGAGATTTTTATGTATTGAGTGCCGGCACCGACTATTATATTCAGCACGTACTTGAAAAGTACGGCGTGCAGAACGTGCAGGTTCTCTCCAATAGAGGATATTATCAGGACAGAAACATCCACCTGGATATCGACCCGCAGAACAAATACCATTCCGACCGCTACGGTATCGATAAATCAAAGGTCATCCAGGACTTGAAAAAGAAGTACAAAACAGTGCACTTCGCCGGGGACAGCGAGCCGGATTCCCACCCGGCCGTTCATTCCGATCTCAATTTTGCCAAAGACCGGCTGCAGGAAATATTAACAGAGAACGGCGTGCCGTACGTTCCGGTAGAAAGCTTCGTTGAGATTGAAAAAGAGCTTACGGACAAGGGTTTCCTGAAAAATGACTAGCCCCATTACCAATATCCCGATCCCTGCCGTTCTGGAGATCAGCGCCGGTTCTCTTTACCGTCTTGAACCGATATTTGAGAGACACGGATTCAAAAAAGTTCTTTTTCTTTTTGACAAATTTACGTATGAAGAATTGTCGGAGAAGGTACTGCAGTCTTTTTCCGGAGTGAAAGCGCAGGGGGAACTGCTGGATACATCCATGGACATCCACGGCCTCATTAAAAAAGCCTTTTCTATGGAAACCTACGACGCTGTTACAGCAGTCGGGGGCGGTGCGGTCATCGATCAGGGAAAGTATATCGCGTTTTCCCGGGCCATTCCTTTTATCAGCATGCCTACTTCCGCTTCTAACGACGGCTTTGCCAGCAGTAACTCCTCTCTGATCGTAGATGGAAAGAAAACTACGGTACCGGCAAAGGTTCCTTACGGTATAGTCGCTGATCTCGACATTATTCAGCGGGCTCCCAAAAAGTTTATTCTTGCCGGTATCGGGGATCTGATGTCCAACATTACAGCTCTGTACGACTGGGATTTTGAAGACCGCCACGGGGTGAGCCAGGTAAACGCTTTTGCGGCTATGCTCAGTAAAAAAGCGGTGAACAGCTTTATCCGGACACCGATGGATGACATCACCCACCCTACATTTCTTAAGGAACTGGTCAGTTCCCTTACTATGGGCGGTGTCGCTACGGTCATCAGTGGGAGCAGTGCTCCTATCAGCGGCTCGGAACATTTAATTTCCCACGCACTTGATAAGCATGCTGAACATAAAGAAATGCATGGCATACAGATCGGCATCTCCACCTATATTATGGCCCATGTCCAGAATCACCGGGCCGAACGAATGCATAAGGTGTTCAGCCGGACCGGCTTTTTTGATTACGTGCAGTCTCTACATCTGACAAAAGACGATTTCCGTCAGGCGATAAAAAGAAGTCCCGACATGAAACCGCACCGGTGGACATATCTTCATGAAGAAACGTACCGTACCAGAGCACTTGAGTTTCTCGAGAGCGATCCGATGCTGCAGCAGATCCTGAAATAGCTGCAGAACACCGGAAGCGGGAGAATTTTATCAGCTAATAGACAAAAAACCACCGGAAAAAAATTCCCGGCGGTTTTTTCTTCTTATTTCAAGCTGAATCTGCCATTTACAAAGAAAATGTCCCTTTATAATAGCTTTGCAGTATTTTACTGTTCTGCTGTTTCGAGCCACTCATCCACTGTTTCACGATTTTCGTCGATCCAGTCCTGTGCGGCATCTTCCACGTCTTTTTCATTTTCTGCTACGTCCTGCATTACTTCGTTCATATCCTCTGTTTCCCAGTAGAAGTTATCCAGAATTTCGTAGGCGACTGGGTGGTCTTCTTCCAGTCCTTCGCGTACCATTGTACGAATTTCTTCTTCTTCCTCATAAACACCTTCCGGGTCCTCAAGGAATCGAATATCATATGAGTTGAATTTCCAGTGCGGCTGCCATGCAGTAATTACAATCGGCTCTTCGTTATTGTAAGCTGAATCAAGCGCCGCTGTCATCGCCGCATCAGAACTTGGAGTAGCTTCGATATCAAGATCGTATGTTTCTACTACCTCTTCTGTAGAAGTCATAATTCCCGCTCCAGCGTCAATGCCGATAATTTCGTCAACCACGTCAGAAGAAAGCTCGTCAATGCTTGTTATATCCATATAGTCCGGAACAGCAAGCCCCGTCCGGTTCCCTTCCAGGTTAGGCCCGAGATCGACAACGTCATCCCCGTATTCTTCGTATTCCGAAGCCATATCTGACGGGAGCCATGCCCCGACAAATCCGTCCGCATCTCCATTGGCTGTACTGATCCACATTGGAGCCTGTTCCACTGCAGTTAAAGTTACATCGTACCCGGCTTCTTCAAGCACTTTTCCGATGACATTCGTAGATGCCAGTTCTGAATCCCAGGCCACAAGTGTTAGAGTGATTTCTTCTCCTTCCGGACTGTACGCTTCTTCGCTAGTATCTTCTTCACCACAAGCACTGATCATTAATACACTAAGTGCTGCTGCCCCTGCAGTTGTTGACTTTTTAAAAAAAGATGTCATTTTTAAATCTCCTCCAATTTTAATTTAAAATTTTTATCCGTTATTTTCTCCCTGAAACAATTGTCCCAGCTCTTTCAGCTTTTCTTCTGCTTCCGGGAATAAGGAACAGCATCGATAAGTTCACCGCTTCTCAGCATCGCCGCCAGATTCTGCAGCCAGTAATAATATGGTTTCGATTCCTCTAAAATCCGGTGGACTTTTTCTGCTTCCTTCCATGTTTCCTCCGGCAGACTGCTGTCTTCTATCGTTTCATTCAGCTGCATCTGAGCCTTGTCGATAGCCTCAAGATTCAAATTTGCTTCACGCTTCCATTGATCACTAAAAAAGTCAGAAAAGAATTTAAAGAAATCTCTTTCAGCTATATAAGTATGTTTACGCTGTCCACGTCGGAATGTTTTCTTTGCAACGTTCAAATCCTGAAGCTTTTTTACGCCTGTACTCATGCTCGGCTTGCTCATTCCAAGCTGTGTACGCATTTCATCCAGCGTCATATCCCCTTCAAAATACATCGTTCCGTAAAGTGTTCCGGCACTTCTTGTCACTCCGTAAAGGTCCATCGTTTCTGCCAGGGATTCAATTACCAGATCTTTTGCATTTTGTATCGAAGCCTCCGCCTCTTCCCTGCTGAAGTCTGACAATCAAACACCCCCTTTTTATTGTTCCGGCCGCTTTTTTGTTTACTGTACATTATTTATCCTACTTAATTATAGAATTTTGTAAACCCTTGTTTCCGGGGCGTATTTATAAAAACGTTGGCATACCAACGTTTAATTGATTAAAAAAATTTTTAACGTATTGAATATTTGTAATCAATTTTGTACTTTCACACCGTTTAAGTTCTAGAAATTCCCATTATGAACTGAGTGGATTTTTCAGACGCTCCACCTTGAAAAACATATCTGGTCGGCGGAACGTTCTTCTCAACAGAACCATTAACCTGGGCTTATTTTTGCATTCCACAGATCCTCCTCGGCAGACCAGCCGCAGGGGACTTTAGCAGAGTTAATATTGTAAAATCATACTCTGAAAGTAATAAAACTTCGAAAATCGTACTGAGAAAACAAAAACGCTGCCTTGATAAAAATATCAAGACAGCTCTGCTTATCAATTAAGTTATTTTGTGGAGATTCTTCCGGAGGCATCTGGGCCTCAGCCGTTACTTCCGGTGCCCCAATTCTACCCGCTTTTGATGTTCTTCAAGAAATGTTTCCATCTGCTCCCGGTGGTGCTTGTCATGCTTCGTCAAAAAGGCAGCGATTTTTTCTGTACTCGATTCGTCTTTTGAGCCGCTTATTCGAAAAACAGCTTCCTGCTCCGTTTTTTCCAGCTGACGGATAAATTCTTTTCTTACAGAAATAAATTCTTCAATAATCCTTAACGCCCGTCTACCTTCCAATGAGGCAATAGCTGCCAGGTTATATATATCCGGGTTGGGAAACGGCGGAAGAACTGCTCCGTTTTTCATAAGCGGAACCATCGATTCCATAATTAACCGGTCCCAGTAGTACAGGTGTCCCATAATCTCCCTGATTGACCACTTTCCCGGCTTCACTGGTGTTGTGAGCGTTTTTTCGTCATAGTTCAGCAGACTTTCAGAAAAAACAACCATTTCATGCAGCCCTTCTGTTCTGGAAGACATAATGTAACTCCTTTCTTTAAATAAACCTTTACTGCTATTGTACAGCAATTTTGCTTCAGGAGGAATTTTACTTTTATTCCTTTTCTTATAATCATCGCTGTTGCTTTATACTGAGGAGTGCGGTAGGTTTGCGGTAGAAGAAGGAAAGGAGTGGTGTCTGTGATAGCAAATATCCGTGCGGCTCTGGGGTATATTCTCGTGCTGAGCGGCGCTGCCTGCTGGGGAATGACCGGGTTATTTGTGCAGACACTGTACGAGTTCGGCTTTTCTCCGTGGCAGGTAGTTACAGCCAGAATGACTATGTCAGCTCTGATTCTTTTTATTATTATTCTGATCTTTGCGAAAGAGTATTTAAAAATAAAACTGAAGGACCTTCCATACTTATGCGCCCTCGGCATCGTCAGCATGGCTGTTTTCAACTGGTTTTATTTTGCAGTTATGGATCGGGCCTCCGTAGCTGTAGCTGTCGTATTTGTTTACACTTCCCCCATATTTGCTGCCCTGATCGCCCGCTTTCTTTATCGTGAAAAGCTAACCATCCAGAAAAACACTGCCATAGGACTGACAATCGTCGGATGCGCCCTCGCCGTAGGGCTTCTCCCTCCTGGTGGGGACAGCGCAGACACGCTGACTATCCTCCTTGGGCTCCTGGCCGGCCTGTTCTGTGCTTCCTACAGCCTGCTCGGAAAATTTGTTACCGGTATTTATCACCCGCTGACAATAACGTTTTATGCACTTTTAAGTGGCATGGCTTTTACTGTTCCTACGAGTGGTATTTGGGAGCATAGAGCGCTGCTTACCGCTGGTGAAATCTGGATACCACTTCTCGGTATATCCATTATCTCTACTATATTTGCCTATCTTCTTTTTACTTATGGCCTCGCTTATGTGGAATCGAGCAAGGCTGCCATTCTTTCTTCGATGGAACTTGTTGTTTCAGTTATTATAAGCATCTTTATTTTAAATGAAATTCTTACATGGTGGCAGGGATCCGGATTTGTCCTTGTAATTGCTGCTATTATGCTCACCGTTATTTCGTTCCGGCGCAGAGTCCATCAGAAATATCCGGGAGCTGAATACACGACTTACGAATGAAACACTGATTTCAGACATAACTCAGGGGCTGTTCCAGAAGAACAGCCCCTTTTTAAAGAAAGATTCACACCATAGGGAACTCAACCATTTCTTGGCTCGATTCTGTTACTTGCCGGCTGAAGTATTCACGATTTACTTACCTTACTTTCAGCGTAACAGACGGCCTCAGCTGTTTCCGCAGGTTTGCTATCCTACAAGCCATTGATGGAAGGATAAAGTGAATGTGTTGAGGAAGGTTGTAATCCGGTTCCTCGATCCTGATTTTTTCGCATTTCCATCGGCGATGGCTGTTTCACTCAGCTATTATTCTTCAGCCTGGCTGCATCTTAATCGCTTAATATGCATACCGCTGAAGAATAGATAAACTGCAGCCGGTACATTGGCGGAATCAACGCGATGGCTGAGTTTCCTGCGGTGTGAATCTATTCTGTTGTTATTATTAATATACCCGTTTTACAGAAATATAACCCATTTCGTTAAAATATTTTTTTGAAAAATTCGTGTTTTTTTTGAGAGTGACAGCACTGGCAGCCTATGCTTTCCAAGAAGTGCTGCGCCTGTGTTTATAGAAGCTATAAACCGCGTGTCCTCTCTTCCCGGAATGTCAAAATGTTTTATCTCCCCCGGGAAACAAACGGATTATCTGTCTCCCAGAAACGCCATAGAAAGTCTTTCGCTTCCCCGCTGTTTGGAATACCGATTCTCGCTCCTTTCGATATATTATCTGGAGAGCCTCCTTCCGCAATGAAAGGAACACTCTGATAGACCGGCAGACCGTAGTCCTCCATAGTTATGCCGAGTGCTTTCGTGAGCTTGCCCGGGCCGCTTGTTAAATTCGTTTCTTTATGATGAAGCCCCCTTCGCTCATACATTAATTCTTTACCAATGTATGGTTCCACAGCCCGGACGAGTACCGCCTCCGGATACCCTTCTCTACCGCTCACCACATTAAAAAGACAGTGTGTATGCATCACATACGTATAGACATGTCCGGGAGGCCCGAACATCACTTCGGTTCTTTTTGTACGTCTGTTTCCGTAGCTGTGGGCTGCCTTGTCCCCCGGCCCGATATAAGCCTCTGTTTCGACGATTCTTCCGGCTGCTGTACCCTCTGCCGTTTTTTTAATAAGGATTTTTCCGAGCATCGCCCGGGCCAGGTCGAGTGTTTGCTGATGGTAAAAACTCTCCGGCAGTCGCTGTAAACGCATAGTCATTCTCCTATCCTTCTCTTATTCCTGTTTTAAAATAACATTATAAAGGGAGAAAAAGAAAACTGCCAGCTTTACACGTTTCTGCTGTAAGGAAAAAGCGTGGACCTGATACCGCAGTGATTCACTGAAAAACAGTAAAGAAGCCTGCTTTCCGGACTCGACAGTGCGGAAGGCAGGCCTTTTCAAATTTATTCACCTGAATTTTGTTAAGAGACTGCTTTTCTTCGGGAGATAACGAGCATTCCGCCCGCTGCAGCCACTGTTAACAGCCCTGCCAGCACGTAGAACGGATAATCACTGGCAGTAGCCGGGAGCTCGTCTCCATGCTCATCTTCCGCATATTCTCCCTCATAATCACTGTAGTACTCGTCGTAGCTCAACGCTCCTTCGACTACTTCTGCCGGAACTCCAAAGGGCTCCACGCTGTTATGATTGTAGAAGTTTGTCCACACTACTTCTCTTACATCAGTCGTTACCCCGTCATACGTGTATGAAGTATAAAAATCTTTGTACGTATCTTTGAGATAGTAAGTCTCCTTATCGATGTGTACCTCAAAGAAGAGATCTGTAATTTCGTAATCTTCCTCTACGCTGCCATTTAACCCGGCGGCTCCGCTTTCTAAATCTTCACTTGATGAAGGTTCCAGCACGTCTTCATACGTTCCGCCTTCACTTTCGTAAGTTAAAATATACGTTCCATCCTCTTCACTTAAAGAAAACTCATCCGCAAATTCATCTATTTCGTAAAAATACCATTGATGCATGATTTCTGTGAAATCCGGCCTCTCAAAACCTTCGTCACCTTCTTTTACTGCAAGCCATGTACCATCGATATCCTGAGTATAGTAAGCATCTTCTGTCGAATAAGTACCCCAGTTCGTTTCTTCTCCACTATCTGCTAGCGATGTATAAGAACCTCTCAGCATAAAAGGGCTGCTGAAAATATCTTCTTCAAATTCATGATAATCCACAAAGTGGTCAAGCCCGCTCTCATAAGTAAACTCTATTTCTGTCCGGGCAGAAATACTTTCAAGGTTATTCATAGCCTCCCGGGAATTTTCGATAACGTCTTCTACGCTGTGTTCTTCTGCGGAAACCGGGGCAGCTGAAAATAAAAGAGCAGAACATACAAGTACAGGGACTGATTTCTTTACAAATTTAGTCATTCCACAAAACCTCCCAATTTTTTTGAATCTGCTGACATTGTCTCACTTTCAGTGATAAGACCTTCCCCCGCTCCTCCCTTCCTGCTGAAATAGTAAAAACAAAAAATTGAAAATTCAGCACATTTAACTCATCATACCTTTAATGGATAATAAAGTAAATAATTCCTGATAATATAAGTTTAAAAAATAAATATGGAATCAGCCGGGCTGCTTTTCACAGATGGCGGAATCATCGATAAAACAAATACATCAAACATTTCACAAATGAGGCTTAATCAACGCTCAAAAGCCTGCCAGGCTTACCTGTCAGGCTTCTGCGTGCATCCATATCTCCCATGTTGGAACGTCTTTTATAACACCTTAAAAACACTATTTATTATCCACTTTAATGTTTACCGGAGGGGCACTCACGAGTTCAAAAGTAGCGGAGGCAAGACTTGTTTTATCCGGATGCTGCTCTATTCTTTCCAATATATTAGTAAACAGACGATCTTTTGTGGAACGCCGGGCTTTGTAATGTACGACGTAGCGGAGTGTATATTCCACCCAGTTGTCGTTCACTTGAAGCGTTACCATCGGATCTGTCGCTGCGTTTTCAATGTAAAACTTCCGCACCATCGAATCCCAGTATTCCTTCGTTTCCTCTGTGTACCCTCCAGCCGCTTCTTCCGCCGCATCATAAAGCAGCTGTCTCATAAAGGTATAGTCACTCCCGAATTTCACCGGAATTTTAATCTCGTCCCATAGAAAGGGGAAATCTGTGGAATAATTGTACACCGGTGCCGTAAAAACAAAGCTGTTTGCAATTTTTACGATCCTGCCGTTGTACAGATCTGCCTCCACCCAGTCCCCTGTTTCCATGATGGTCGTCCTCAGGACACCAATATCAATGACGTCTCCGGTTACTCCTCCAAGCTGGACCCGGTCCCCCGTACTGAACATCCCTCCTACAAGCACTGTCAGCCATCCGGCAATACTCGCAATAACTTCGCGGAGTGAAAAAGCAATACCTGCACTCGCAACACTCAAAACTACAGTTATGCCGCCAAGCATATCACTGTAAAGAACAGCAAGGAAAATGACCACGAGCACAAACCCGAAAACATTTGCTGCTTTCCGCGTCCTGTACCAGTTATTGTGGTCTTTTACATAACGTCCAAGACTTTTTTTCAGCAGCCGTGTCATAAAATAGATAATGAAAACACCGGCCGCCGCAGCTGCAAATGTGCCGATGACATTTTCCGCGGCTATGTAGTCCATCCATTCATCCATTGTAAATCTCCCCTCGTAATTACTACTATCGTTATTACCCTTTTCTTTCCCTGCCTTAACAGAGCTTAAAAACACAGGAAATGGGAATAGACAATTATATTCGCTATTTGTCTGAATTCAGACAGGAAAGGAGTTCAGAAACATGGGACTATTTAATTTCTTCAAAAAATCCGAGGAAGAGAATAACAATCCTCCTGCTTCTGAGAATGAAAGATACCGCCTTGCACTCGAAGAATTTGAAAGAAACCGTTTTAAAGATAAAGAGCAGGCGAAAGCAGCCCTTCAGGTTGCCTATCAGTTTTCCGAAGGCAGCCCTCTCGACCGCCACCATTTTTATAAAACAGCGGGAGACTATTTTTACAATCTGCAGCATGAGGAAGGAACAGCTGCTCTCGAAAAATGTAAGGATATCTGGCGGGAGCATATTAAATACACCCCGGACATTCTGGAAGCATACAAAAAGAAATATCATAAGGAATCCCTGCTTGATTTTATTCCCCCCGACGTCCCTGCCTTTAAGCGTCTTGCGGAACTTTATGAGGAAGAGGGCAGTTATTCCGATGCAGTGGAAGTATGTGATGAAGCTTTAAAGTATAAAATACGGGATGGGACAGCAGGAGGATTTGAAGGAAGGAAAAAACGACTGCAGGAAAAAATGCACCGCCGTTGATACTCGTAAATAATCTGAGGAGTATGATTCACTAAAAACACTGTCTGTTTTCCACTGATAAGCAGCTTCATTCTATATGCTGAAGCAGCTTATTGAAAAAGAGGATAATTAATAGCACAATTCATGGTTATCTCGTGTTTTTTCAGGGTATAAGTAACCTTCGGACTACTCCAATTCAGTTATTTTTCCAGCAGAGGAGGTGTTCTGCTATGAACGACGATCGTAAAAAAGAAGAAGAAGA
>PWLM01000214.1 GCA_003560495.1 Bacillus sp. (in: firmicutes)
AAAATTAAAGAAGCTTCCGATGCTTAAAAGTAATCATCGGAAGCTTTTTACTGTTTTATACAATCGACTGTTTTTCACAGTATACTTTCCAAGTGTAGCAGCAGAAAGGCAGAGCCTGTTCTGCCTTCCTTTCATCACTGTTTCTGTTTCAAAAGGCGAAGGCTGTTTATTGTAACCAGCAGTGTGGCACCCATATCGGCTGCTATCGCAATCCATAGAGTCAGCCACCCCGGGATAACGAGAAGCAGGGCCAGCGCTTTAAGCCCAAGAGAAAATGTGATGTTTTGTTTGATGATACGGAGGGCACGGCGGCTCAGCTTTACTGTATAGGGTAGTTTACTGAGATCATCAGCCATCAGGGCGATGTCCGCTGTTTCAAGTGCCGTGTCTGTTCCGGCGCCGCCCATCGCCACGCCCAGGTTGGAAGCAGCAAGTGCCGGAGCATCATTGACACCATCACCGACCATAGCAGTTGCTGACACAGTCCGGAAAGATTTTATCTGCTCAAGTTTTTCTTCAGGAAGAAGACCAGCCTGAATATCTGTTACTCCAGCTTCTCTGCCGACAGCTTCTGCTGTCCGCGCGTTATCTCCTGTAAGCATGACAGTTCGCATTCCAAGTCTGTTTAGTTCCTGCACAGCATTCCGGGCAGAGTTACGTACTGTGTCCGCTATTGCAAGAAGCTGCAGTACGGTTTCTTCTGTGCCAAGGAGAATCACTGTGTTCCCCTTCTTTTCGAAATTTTGAATAGTTTCCTGGAGTTCCAGAGGGAGACTGCCGTGCATACCGGTGAACAGCTCTGGACTTCCTGCATAATAAGGAACGTCATCAACTATGGCTCGTACGCCGCGGCCTGTAAGAGATTGAAAATTTTCCGCCTGAACGCTCTGACAGCCCACTTCCTCAGCTTTTTTAATGACAGCGGAAGCTAAAGGATGCTGGGAGGATTTTTCAATTGCTGCAGTTACAGCCAGCAGTTCTTTTTCATTTTCAGCAAATGTTACGACTTCGGTGACCTGCGGGACACCTTCTGTTAATGTTCCTGTTTTATCGAAAGCCACGGTTTTGAGCCCTCCCGCAGCTTCAAGGTGAATACCACCTTTTATTAGTACTCCATGCTTGGCTGCGGTGCCAATAGCCGTGACAACAGCCACCGGTGTAGAAACAACGAGGGCACATGGACAGCCGACAACAAGTACGGCGAGTCCTAAATATACCCATTCACCCCAGGAAGCTCCGAGAAAAACAGGAGGGACGACAGCTGTCAAAAAGGCAATCACGATAATTCCGGGAGTGTAATACTTTGCGAACTTATCGACGAATGCCTGAGAAGGTGCTTTTTCCGCCTGAGCTTCTTCCACAAGGTGAATAATTTTAGCTATCGTTCTATCTTCGGCGAGCTTGGTTACTTCTACTTCCAGCATTCCTTCTTCGTTTAATGTTCCGGCAAACACATAGTCGTCTTCAGTTTTTGAAGCTGGTATGCTTTCACCGGTAATGGCGGCTTCATTAACTGTGGAATTTCCCTTCACAACCCGTCCATCCATAGCCAGCTTCTGACCGGGTTTTACAATCATAATGTCACCTATAGAAATATTTTCAACGGGGATTAAGATTTCCTGCCCGTGGCGTTGGATAAGAGCTTCCTTTGGTGAAATATTCATGAGCGAGGCAATAGACTGGCGTGCTTTATCCATCGAATAGCGCTCCAGTGCTTCACTGACAGCAAAAAGTATAACGACGATGGCTCCTTCCAGCCATTCTCCAATAATTGCTGCTCCAATGACGGCAATCGTCATAAGAGTATTCATATCAAATTTAGCGCGGATCAGATTATGGATTCCTTTATAAAAAAGGGAGTAGCCTCCGACAACGATAGATGCAGCGTACCCGATTACCGGAAGTAAGCTGTCTTCGAGAGTGAGGCTCCCGATAAAGCTTAGGAGAAGAACAGCTGCAGAAATATAAACTTTAACAGTAGTTTTCTGCTTCCAGTATGGAATCGCTGTTTCAGCGGATTCTCGTTCTTCCCGGAGCTTCAGATTTTCAAAAGCGCCGGCACGTTCCACTTGCCCGCGGGAAATATTGCCGGATACGGTTATTTTGGCAGCGCCAAAATTCACCTGCGCATCTTCAACACCTTCCAGGTGCTGTACGTTTTTTTCAAACGTTTTAGCACAGTCTATTCAAGTAAAACCTTCTACACGGTACGTTTTTTTTCTGTCTGCGTTTTGTTCAGCCACTGGTTACCCTTCTTCCTTCATCCTGTTTTCCCGGCTGTGTTCCCACGCCACCTGGATCAGGCGGCGGATATGATCATCTTCCAGTGAATAAAACACCATTTTTCCTGCTTTCCGGTAATCCGCGAGGCCGAGTTTTTTTAATACCCGAAGGTGATGGGAAGCAGCAGCGGTGGAAATGCCTGTGATTTGAGCAGCGTCACACACGCACAGCTCCTCTTCCAGGCTCAAAGCAAAAGCAATATGCATGCGTGTCTTATCCGCCAGTGCTTTAAACATCCCCGCCATAAAATCGATTTCGCCACGGTTAATACTGTTTTGCAGAGCACTGACTTTCTTTTCATCGTACGTAAAAACACGGCAATTATCATCCGAAAACATAAAAATCCTCCTTTCATTCAAACGTTGGTTTGAATATATTATATAATGCGGAATCCAATCATTCAAATATCTGTTTGAGTGTTGGAATTGCGTCTGCTTTTACACCTCAACACTGTTAAAGCAGAGGGCGGCTGAAAAAAACTTCGCTTCCGCTCTGCTGTGAAGGAGGTCTGCGGCTTTCTCCCCGGCAGGTAAAAAGAGCCTAACAACCTTATATCATCATGGAGATTTAGCAGAGACATGGATGCAGTTAAAAACGGCATCGTGAAAAATGAAAATATTTAACGCTGTGTAACGAAGGCGGGGACACTCAGAGGGACAGCGTTATGACCATCTCATAAACGAGCTATTTTCAAGGTTACCTATCTATTAAATTTCGTTCAGCCGGTATTTTCAGCAGACACACCCGTGGATATAAAGAAGCAGGAAAAGTATTCCCTGTCCTTTCCAAAATACGTAAAGCTTTAACAATGGCTGCATCTTTGAAAATTCGTCACAGGAAGGAAAATTTGATATGATGAAGGATAGACTTTTTATGAAGCAGGGGGGATTTTCTTGCGGCTTGATGAATTAACGGAAGAAGAATTAAAACAGGATCTGCAGGTGCCGGAACAGCTGAAGATTGCCCGGGTCTACAAAGAAGAACAAAGTGTAAAAGAAATCTTCTGGGATTATGACAAAAAGCATTTCCGCACGTATGTGGAACGGTACAGTCAGACATTCACTGTGGATGTGCAGCCGGATGAGAAATTGAATATTATCAAAACTTCCTGTTCCTGCGGGAGGGGGGGAGCACCCTGTGTACACGTACTTACCTCGCTCCTCCACATGTCCGATTACAACATAGCTTCCTGGCTCGTCGACAGGGAAGAAGAATATGCAAGGCCCCGGACGGAAGGGCTTTCCCGGCGGGAAGATGCAAGGATGAACAACATACTGAATTCGTTTGAATCTCTATTTATACCGGGAGAGGAAACGAGAACGAACAATGAAAAAGAAACACTGCAGGTGCAGTATATATTAAAACTTTATCCAGCGTACCAGGAACATGTCCCGGGGTCGATGGAGCTGGAATTGAAAATAGGTACGGACAGACTTTATA
The DNA here is from genome assembly GCA_003560495.1 of Bacillus sp. (in: firmicutes). GTDB lineage: Bacteria > Bacillota > Bacilli > Bacillales > Salisediminibacteriaceae > Alkalicoccus. The sequence goes on from PWLM01000214.1 coordinate 3,724, forward strand.
TAGTCAAGGATATCCGGGAGCTTTTAAAGTCGATGGAAAACGGAGAATCTCTGCGGTTTACGAAATTGTTTACGTATCATCCGGCCGATCATATTTTTTCCGAAAGTGATGCGGCAGTCCTTCGAAAAATGGCGGAACTGATTGAAGTGCAGACGATGCATCAGACGTTTTATGAAAGCACAAAAGAGGACAGGCGCGTATTCGATGTACCGCTCACTTACGCTGCTGCCTTTCTGGAGCAGCTTTCCGGACTGAATACAGTAGTGGATGACCAGGTGCGGGAATATACGCACGTTCAAGTTTCTCCCCTGGAAAAGCCGTTTGCTTTTCGCGTAAATAACTATGAAAAAAATCTTTATCAGCTCGTATGGCCGGAAGCTCATCAGCTTTTATTTTTTGGACAGGCGTCAAAACTCTGCTTTTATAAAGGGAATTTTTACAAAGCAGAAGGAGAAAAGCTCCGCATACTGCACACTCTCTATTTTTCCCTTGCTCTGGAGGATCAGGCAAGCTTTACATTCACGGAATCCCACCTGGAATCGCTCGCCTCTGTTCTGCTGCCGCAGCTCAGGGAAGTGGGGGAAGTCACAATGGAGGATTCTCTTGAAGCCGAAATAGAGATGCATCCTTTAAAACCGCAGCTGAAATTGAAGCACGAATCGAGAGAGAAAATGGCAGCCTCGGTTGTTTTTCAGTACGGAGAAAAGATGTTTGATCCTTTTCATGAAACCTCGGAAGCCGATGACAAAGTTTTTGTGCGAGACATGAAGAAAGAGTACCAGCTCGTCGGTCTTATCGAAGAAGCGCCTTTTAAATACAATGGCGAGGAACTTTTTCTCGATACTCTCTCCGACATATTGTACTTCATGGCTTCATGGCTGCCGTTGCTTTCAGAGTCATTCGAAATCTATGCTCCGAAGTCACTGCGGGAACTGATGTATGAGCCTCCGGAGGCCCCCCATATGGATGTGGAAATTTCCAGCGAAGCAGGCTGGATGGACGTAGCTTTTGATTTTGCAGGTATATCAGAATCGGAAGTAACGGATATGATGCAGGCACTCGTCAGAAAGCAGGATTTTTACCAGCTGGAGTCCGGAGCATTTGTGCCGCTGCAGGGGGAATCTTTCAAGGGAGTAAGGACTCTTGTAGAAGAGCTCGATATAAAAGAAAAAGAAGTAACGGAAAATATGCAGCTGCCGCTGCACCGTGCTTTTCAAGTAGAGGACAGCAGCTCTGTACCTGTACGAAAGAGCAGGGAATTCAAGCAGCTTCTCCACCGGCTTCTTGAGCCGGAAGAACATGATTTTCCGATTCCCGAGGAAGTCAACGCGTCACTCAGGGATTATCAAAAGCGTGGGTACCAGTGGATGACTGCACTCGATCATTACGGATTCGGAGGCGTGCTGGCTGATGATATGGGGCTTGGAAAAACGCTTCAGACAATCACGTTTCTTGCAGGCAAAAAACACCGGCAGGAAGTTCTGAAGCCGGCGTTGATTGTATGCCCGTCGAGTGTTGTATATAACTGGAAAAAAGAAATAGAACGTTTTGCGCCGAATTTTCATGCACAGATTATTTCCGGATCCAAAGCAGAAAGGGAAAGTCAGATGAAAGAAGCAGAAAAAGCGGACATATGGATTACTTCCTATCCTGTTATACGCAGGGATGAAGAAATGTATCAAGGACGCCGTTTTTCCACGTTGATTCTGGACGAAGCGCAGTATGTAAAAAATGTCCAGACGAAAACGGCTAAAGCTGTCCGCACCATTGAAAGCGGAACGAGCTTTGCTTTGAGCGGAACCCCGATCGAGAATTCCCTTGAGGAGCTTTATTCTGTTTTCCGTGTGGTTCTTCCGGGCATCTTTCCGAAACGGGAACAATTCCGCGGTCTGTCCGAAAAGGTTATTGCCAAAAGAATCCGGCCTTTCGTACTGCGCCGCCGAAAACAGGAAGTGCTGACGGAGCTCCCGGAAAAAATGGAGTCGGTGGAATACACGGAAATGACCCAGGAGCAGAAAACGCTGTATCTCGGACAGCTTAAACTGCTGCAGAAAGAAGCAGCGGACGCCATTTCCAAAAATGCCTGGCAGGAAAACCGGATGCAGATTCTTGCAGGGCTTACCCGCCTGAGACAGATCTGCTGCCACCCTGGTATGTTTATTCCCGAATATAATGGAGGTTCCGATAAGCTGGAACGCCTGATGGAATATACAGAAGAAGCCCGCCAGAACGGGAGGCGTATCGTTATTTTCAGCCAGTTTACAAAAATGCTTGCAATTATGAAGGAACGGTTCAACGAAGCAGGTGCTGACTATTTTTATCTTGATGGCAATACTCCGTCCCAGGACCGTCTGCTGATGGCTGATCGTTTTAACGAGGGAGAAAAAGAGATGTTTCTCGTTTCCTTGAAAGCAGGAGGGACAGGTCTGAATCTGACAGGCGGGGATACAGTAATTCTCTTTGACTCGTGGTGGAACCCGGCAGTGGAAGATCAGGCAGCGGACCGCGTATACCGTTTCGGTCAAAAACGGGTCGTACAAGTTACAAAAATGATTACTGCAGGAACGATCGAAGAAAAAATTCACGAACTGCAGGAAAAGAAGAGGGATCTGCTGGACCGTGTCGTCCATTCCGGAGAAACGATGATTTCTTCACTCGGAAAAGAGGAAATAGAGGATCTCCTGGAAATTCAGTAGAAATCCGGCAGGAAATTAATATTTCATACAAAAGTGCCGCCCGGTATAAAGCCGGGCGGCACTTCGTTATGCGCAGCAGGGAATATTCAAACGTCCTCATGCTTCGAGTATAAGTTTTACTGGGAAACGTCAAACTCCATTTCCTCGATAGGCTGGACGGTTTCATTGTTGTCCATATAACCGACCGTTATTTCATCTCCCGGCTCCAGAAATACAGCAGTGGGATGGGAATTGGTACTTAATGTGAAAATCCGGTCCTGATCTTCCAGCCAGAGACGGACGGTGACACTTTCTTCCCGGTCCCAATGGTAAACTCGTTCAACAATGACAGTTTCCTCCACCATATCTGTGAACTCCCCGGGTACGACATCATCATCAACTTCCGATGAAAGCTCGAGCTGGTAAGCGTTGAACGCTTCCTGCTTCGTGTCACCGTAGCCGTAGATGTTCTCGTCACGGGCATTAACGAGCATAATTTCTCTTAAAACCGAATTTCTGTCCATCAGCGGCACGACCCACGTGTACTGCCCGTAAATGTTATAGAGCGATGGTGTTCCGGCAACGTAATCATCCCGGCGGAACGTTCTTTCAGCCAGGTCCATAGCGGTACGGCCGTTGAGTGACCCACTGGCATCGCGGAAATAGCGGAGGTCACCGGTACGCGCATCAAACATCGTAAAGCCGACCATCGAACGGGATCCTTCCTCTCCTTCATTCTGAAGCCTCATATGGTCTGTAAACCAGTTAAGCTGAAGGTTCTCGTCCACAACGCCGGTTACGGCATCGTCCGATCCCCAGGCTGTAGGCTCAGTCAAACCTTCGCGACCGAAGAAGCGGTTGACGATGCCCTGTTTATAAATGCCAAACCATGTATTTCTCTGTTCTGCTATATGCGGTGGATAAATACGGTTCACCCATTCCGGGGTCTCATCAACCTCATGCTGTTCCATCGAACCGTCCTGTGGATCAACTATGATAACACCATCTACTTCCGGAACCCGGCGGAATTCCGTGAAGTGGCCGTAGTTTACGATATATCTTGGCTCGCCCTCGTCCGTGAGTTCAAATGTTGTATCGAGCATTACGACATCCGGATACGACATACGGACGTGACGTTCCAGGTTTTCATGGAAAAATGCAGAAGGGACGTAGTTCATTTCCGCTTCGACGAGCTGCGGGTCCTCTCTGGGATTTTCAGCACTGACGATAATAAAACCGGGTACATGATCCGAACGGATCCAACGGAAAATACCGTCATATTCAATGGGAGTGACCCAGTAGAGACCGCCATCCATGCGCTGAATTCTCGTATTGCCAAGATTGTAGAAAGCTGGATTGTCGAGCTGACCCATCATTATATCCGAGCGGTATTCAGCATAGCTTCTCGGAACAACCGGAATGCTTTCTTCACTTACCGGGTCCAGGTCTTCTTCGGTTACTTCCTCGCCGTCTGCGATGTCATATTTGTTATCGGCAAGAAACAGCGGCTGGAAAAAGACAAACAGCAGAAAGGCTCCAAGTACAATAATCCCTGCACCCACACCGACGGCAGCCTGCTTTCTCCTGAAAGTACGTATCATCATATAAATGAGACTGTTGTCAATAATCAGCCAGACAGCAATAACAGGTATGTAAGCTGTAATCAGCAGTGTCACTGACTGGTCAAGCAGCCCCATGTAAAACAGAAAGACCCCGTACATCACACCGAGACCGTATCTTGACGGAATCCACTTCTGAAAATCCTTGCGCTGCCACCAGATTTTATGCAGCGGCAGGAATGTCAGCGCTCCGGCAAGTATTATCAAAATCATTTGCAGCATATATATCTTTTCCCCCTTCATCCATCTACCTGCTTTTTTACGTTCTCCGAGCGGAAATGTTTCAGCCTGTCTGTTTTTTGTTACAATAGGAAAAGAATGCACAAAAACGAAGGATGATAATAATGAGTCTGCTCCGTGTAGAGAATTTAGAAAAAACTTATGGTGATAAAGTCCTTTTTAATCGTATCTCATTTTCCGTTGAGAAAAAAGAACGAATTGGACTGGTAGGTATAAATGGCACCGGCAAATCCTCCCTGTTAAAAGCTCTTTCCGGGGTGGAAGGCCTGGAAGGAGGAGAAATTCTTCACGCCAACGATTTTCATTTGGAATATGTACCGCAGGATCCGGAAATAGACGGGAATCTGACTGTCCTGGAAACTGTTTTTTACGGTGATGCTCCTGTAATCAGGGCGATGCGTGAATACGAAGCGGCGCTGGCCGGCCTTGCATCTGAAAGCAGCAGTGAAAAACATCAGGACCGTTTTGCCCGTGCGCAGGCGAAAATGGACGAAGTAGATGCGTGGGAAGCAAATACCCAGGCAAAAACGATTCTTACAAAGCTTGGTATCCAGGATTTCCACCGGAAGGCAGGGTCTCTTTCCGGTGGTCAGAGACGCCGTGTTTCCCTTGCAAAAGCCTTGATTCAGCCGGCGGATCTGCTGCTGCTGGATGAGCCGACCAACCATCTGGATAACAGCACGATCGAATGGCTCGAAGGTTATTTGAAGCAGTACAGCGGTGCGCTCATCGTCATTACCCACGACCGGTATTTCCTGAACCGGGTGACAGAAAAAATAATGGAGCTGCATGAAGGCAGGCTTTACGAATATATAGGTAACTACGAGCGTTTTCTGGAGCAGAAAGCAGAAAGAGAAAGGACAGAAATCCAGCAGGAGGATAAAAGGCAGAATATTCTCCGCAGAGAGCTGGAGTGGCTGAAACGGGGAGCTAAAGCCCGGACTACGAAGCAGAAAGCAAGAAAGCAGCGTGTAGAAGCTCTTCAGGACGAAGAAGGACCGGCCCACCGGGGCTCACTTGATTTTTCCATAGGGTCCAAAAGACTCGGTAAAAACGTGATTGAATTGGAACATGTGTATGCCTCCAGAGGCGGGGAAACGGTGCTCAGTGATATAAGTTATCTCGTCAACCGACGGGACCGTCTCGGTATTATCGGACCTAACGGGGTCGGGAAAACGACGCTGCTGCACCTTCTTGCCGGCAAAATTACACCTGATGCAGGAGAAATAAGCATTGGAGAAACGGTACGCATCGGCTATTATACGCAGGAGCATGAGCCAATGGACGAAAGCCTGCGCATGATCGACTATATTAAGGAAACAGCAGAAGTAGTCCGCACAGCTGAAGGAGCTGAAATCACAGCAGAGCAGATGCTGGAACGGTTTTTATTTTCAAGAGCCAAGCAGTGGACGCACATCCGCAGGCTTTCCGGAGGGGAAAGAAAACGTCTCTATTTATTAAAAGTGCTTATGGAAGAACCGAATGTTCTTTTCCTGGATGAACCGACAAATGATCTGGATACAGAAACCCTCTCCATACTGGAGGATTACCTGGAACAGTTTCCAGGTGTCGTAATAACTGTTTCACACGATCGTTATTTTCTGGACCGGGTCGTAGATCAACTGCTTGTTTTCCGGACTAAAGGCGGCCAGGTGGAAAGATACTACGGAAGCTACAGTGACTGGCTGGAGGAAGAGTCTGCAAAAACACCCGAAGTCAAACCTGTAAAAGAAGCCGGCCCGCAGAAAACGAAAAAGAAAAAACTCTCCTACAAAGACCAGCAGGAATGGAATACAATCGAAGAGGTCATTACGGAACTAGAAGAAAAAATAGAAAATCTTGATGAAGAGATTGCAGCAACAGGCGCCGATTTTGATAAAGCGAGGGACTTTTACGAAGAAAAACAGCGGGCGGAAGATGAGCTGGAGCAGAAAATGGAACGATGGGAAGAGCTCTCTCTTCTTCAGGAAGAAATCTGAAAAGTAATCAGAAGAAGAGCCTAACAACTAAATACAGGTTTCCAAGAAACTATGCAGCAGTTTATGCTGCATAGTTTTTAGAGTGTTGATTAAGTCTTGATTTCAGAATAATTAGTCTTCTGAGCGTGTAGCTTTTTCCTGCGCTCAGCCCTTGCCGTGGGGCTCGCCGTCAGCTGTTTGCCCTGCGGCCGTGTAGGATCTTCCGACTTCGCTCCATCCCACCGGCATCCCCGCCGGACGTTCCGGAGGAAAAAGCATCTCCTTGATGAAAGAAAAGACGGAATCAACAGGTTTTTTAGAAGAGGAAACTTCTTTTTATTTTTCTGATGGAGCTGCCGCAGGCGACTCCGGGGCGAGATAGGACGAGCAGAAGATCCATTTCTTCCGAGCATGGAGAGGAAGAAATTAGCTGAAGCCGGCCCGCCCGGAAAGTGTCCTGCGGAGGCGAAATCAGGGAAATGTCTACGCATGTATAAAAAACACTTTATAACCGGCCTGGAAACTATGCAGCTGCTATCTTTTTTTATTCCGTGGAAGAAACAATTGTCACAGGAAGCTTCCAAAATAAATTCATAGAATATTTTCCCAGTAACTTCTCTCCTTCAGACATTTTAAGGTATACTGTAAATGTAAGCGCTTTATTTTATAGGAGGAATTAATATGAAAAAAAGAGAGCTTGAAACAAGACTCATCCATGGGTTCTTTGACAGACAGAGCCAGCACGGCAGTCTTACGCATCCACTTTATCAGACTTCGACGTTTGTTTTCGACAGTGCTGAGCAGGGAGAGGCGCGGTTTGCCGGGAAAGAAGCCGGTTATATGTATTCCCGTCTCGGAAACCCAACAACGGCAGAGTTTGAAAAGAAAATGGCCGATCTGGAAGAAGGGGAGGAGGGAGTAGCTTTTGCTTCCGGAATGGGAGCTGTTTCTGCTGTTTTAATGCATATGTTAAAAACTGGAGATCATGTTCTCGTATCCGAAGGTGTATACGGCTGTACGTTTGGATTTCTTGAAATGGCAAATGAAAAATTCCAGATAGATTTTGATTTAATGCAGATGGACAGCGAGGAAGCGGTCCAGCAGATGATTCGTCCGGAAACAAAAATAATCTATGTGGAAACACCCATCAATCCGACGATGAAACTTGTTGATCTGGAAATGGTTATCCGTACGGCTAAGAAAAATAACTTAAAGGTAGTAGTTGATAATACTTTCTGCTCTCCTTATCTGCAGCAGCCTCTGAAAATGGGGGCGGATTTTGTGATTCACAGTGCTACAAAATATATCAGCGGCCATGGGGATGTAATAGCGGGAGTGGCTGTCGGACCAGCTGAAGAAATGCAGAAAATCCGTATGACGACACAGAAAGATGTCGGCGCGGTACTTGGCCCATTCGATGCCTGGCTGCTGCTGAGAGGTCTGAAAACTCTTGCTGTTCGTATGGACAGGCATTGTCATAATGCAAAAGTAATTTTTGAAAAGCTGAAGAAGCATTCCCGTATCCACCACATCATTTATCCCGGAGATCCGGATTTTTCGGGGCACCTTCTTGCGGACAGACAGATGAATGATTACGGCGGGCTCATCAGTTTCGAGGTGGAGGGAGGTAAACAAGCAGCCCAGCGCTTCCTGAATGGATTGAAGGTTGTGCAGACAGCAGTCAGCCTCGGTGACGCTGAATCTCTCATTCAGCATCCGGCTACGATGACACATTCTGTAGTGCCGGAAGAGCAGAGGGAGAAAATGGGGATCACAGACTCCCTCGTCCGGCTGTCTGTAGGCCTGGAAAGCCCGGAGGACATCTGGGAAGATATTGAGCAGTCTCTGGAAAAAACCTTTGCTGAAGAAAAAGTGTGAAGCCTCTGAAAGATTTTACCACGTTCACAAACTGATTTATCAGCTGAAAAAGGAACTGGCCATAGAGTCTGTAAAACACGTCCACAGCTGGAATGCGAAAATAAACCTGTCAGTATTATGCCTGGCAGGTTTATTTATGTTTGCTAAAGCTGTGGCTTTTTTTATTTTGGTAAAGCGCTCCGTTAGTATAAAAGCCGCAGGTTCTCCAATAACAACCCGGAGCTTTAACAGAGAAACTCATGCAAAGTTTTTGCACTATTATGGATGCAAATATCCATCTATATCGTTGGATACGCCATCATCTGCTTTGTCCTCAGAAGAAGAAAGGCCGTTGTTTTTTGCCGGAAGCTGCAGGAGACATGAAAGGATTCCGCAGCGATCAAGGCCGAGCCCCACTCTGACCGACGAAAGGAGGAGGAATCAGCTGAAGCCGGCCCGTTCGGAAAGAATCTCCATGGAAACGAAAGCGCTACTCTTTATTTTCAAGACAGCCATTTTTTAAAGCTCCTTTAACACGAAGGGAGTATCCTAAAAGTGAAACTCAAGTTAGAGGTATAAAGGCCTGGGTATATTGATTAGACCAGAAGTCACATATGACTTTCTGATTAAGGGAGTCTGCTTTAGGGTACATATAGGAATAATTAAACAAATTGAGAAAGGTGGATCAAACATGATCAGACAATACGCAGTAATAAATTTAGCTGTTTTAATTATTGTAGTAATCATCAATGCGCTGGCAAACACCCTGCCATTAAATAATTTGACGACAGGCCAGCTTTCTGAACGGGTCAATGTGCTCTTCACACCCGCAGGATACGTATTCAGTATTTGGAGTCTCATATACTTAACACTTTTTCTTTGGGCAATAAGAGGATTGTATACGAGGAGGGGGGCAGACCTGGAAGCGATAAGCAGGATAGGATTTCTTTTTGCCTGGAGTGGTCTCTTTAATGTTCTCTGGCTTTTTTTATTCCATTTTGAATTTTACATTCTTACAATAATTCCGATGGCTGCACTGCTCGTTACGCTGAGCTTTATTTACTATCATATTGACCGTACAGAAGGAGTAACCCTCTGGACGAAGCTCCCGTTTTCCATATATATCGGCTGGATTTCCGTGGCGACGATCGTCAACATCGGTATTTTCTTCAACTCCACCGGTCTCCAGAACGGCTTTATATTTTCAAATGTCACCTGGACGGTGCTGGTTCTATTCGCAGGAGGAGCTATCGCCTATGCGTTCATGAAAATTTTCCGTGATGCTGTATATGCTCTTGTGTTTGTCTGGGCTTTCATTGGCATTGCTGTCGAGAGAACAGGAGAATATTTTTCTATCGCATTTTTTGCGGCTCTAGTCGGAACCGCTCTGCTTGCCTACATCGTTTATTACGTTTTTCATAATCGAAAAGTGCTGGAATTTGAAGCTTAAAGTAATAGTGAAAAGGGTATAGATAATCAGGGAAACAATAAGGAGGGAGCTTCCGTGGAAATTAACAAGCAGGAATTCCTTAAAGTAGTAGAAGGACTTTCGGAAGACGAACTAAGAATAGTATACACGTTTATTCAGGAATACCGTATTGCCGAAATGCAGGAAAGGCGGGAAGGACAATTTTTAACTGCGAGCGAAAATAATTAGGTGCTGATGCTCTCCTCTGTCTCATTTTATAAATGCTTTTGATATTACCGAAGGCGGATGTTTGACTGATTATTGAAAAAAGACAGCCGGCCGAGTATACCGGCTGAACCCTTTATTTATAGATGATTAAAACTAAGAGCCGACCGTATGGTCAGCTCTTAGTTTTTGTGCGTAAGGGAGGATCAGCTTCTTCTTTAAAACCATGCTGGATAAATGAAAGCAGATCGTCTACTACGCCAATATCCTTCATAATAACGATAATCACGAGCACGAAAGGACCAATAAATACACCTACAACCCCAAAAAGCTGAAAACCTGCAAAAAGAGAAATTAATACAGCGAGTGCATTCAGATTCATGCTTGTAGAAAGTACTTTAGGTTCAATTGCCTGTCTGACGAGAACTGTTACTCCGTATACGACAGCAAGACCTATTCCCATGCTCAGATTGCCGGTGAAAAACATATAGAGCGTCCACGGAATAAGAATGGTTCCTGAACCAAGATACGGAAGGATTTCCGCTACACCAATTATAATTGCAATCGTCAGGGCGTTTTCAACCCGCAGTATAAGGAGACCGGCAAATACGATAAAGGAAGCGATAAACATAAGAACTATCTGGGCCCGTAAAAAGCCGAAGACCCGGTATTGAAACATTTTCTTAAAAGCTTTGGCTTTTTCAACAGCCGGGTCCGGAGTATGGGCATATATATAGTTGAATATCCTTTCCCAGTCTTTCCCTATGAAGTAAAAGCCAATAAAAACAAAAACAAGGACGACGATGGAGGCGGGTACGAATATGACGATCTGCGTCAAAGTGTTGGTGAGTCCCTGACCGCCTTCTGTGAACGATTCTGCTATCCGTGTACCCAGTGTTGCAATACCATTGTTTAAAGCGTTCTGCTGTTCCGGAGTAAGAGAATCAACCGCACCTGTCAGCTGCTGCCAGAGAGGAAAAATGGACTCATTGAAAAAGCGCTGAAGATCCCGGGAAGTTGATTCAATCCATTGGGGAACAAATTCCGATATACTTCGGACACCAAATATAATCAGAAAGACAAGTCCTGTTAAAGCCCCCCCAAGGGCACTCAGACCGATAAGCAGAGCTATGATTACCGCGATGGTATTCGGAAGTCTGATTCTCTTTCGGAGCCATCTGATCATTGGATAAAACATCCATACGAGAAGAGCGGCAATCCAGAAAGGATAGGAAATACTGAATATCCAGGTAATTAGAAAAACGATGACAGATATGAACAAAATTACGAAAAGCAGTCGGAGAATGACCCAGGCATGATGTTTTGTCAAAACCAGCCCTCCTCTCTAAAATACAGTAATTGGATGTTTATTTTATTTTACCAGAAAGCCTGAGGAAAACGATTATTTTTTGCGTTTCAGTTCCTTAAGAGAATAAGTTGTACCTCTCCAGTCAATGCCTCCACGCCGCAGGGCTTTGTAGGCAGAGCGGAGCAGACAGTATATAAATAAGAGGGCGGCCAAAGGAAGAGTAAAATAAAAAAGTGGAGAGTCCCCTGCAAATTTTCTATTATAAAAATACATTGCTGCGTACACAATCAGAATGAATGCATAAATAAGAGCGGAGGGAAAACCGGCAGCAAACAGCGCAGCAAACGGAAAAATATGCAGCAGGAAGATAACTGTAGAGAACGTTAAAACGAGAGCGGTACTGTACCGCATAAAAGCAAATAAATTTTTTTCGAGTCCGTTAATAACTTCGGGCACAGATTCGTACCACTGAACAAATACAAGGCCCATTCCAAAGGCAAGCTGCTGACGGTAACCCGCTTTCACCAGTATTTTCCCCAGCTTTAAATCATCGTCTGGAGCTGACTTTACAGCTGCGTGTGTACCGATGGTTTCATAGGCCTCCCGACGCAGGAAATTAAAAGCCCCTACACCGGCGTGTTTCAGCTGAATAAAATTCCATATTCCAATGATGCTCCAGTAGTAGTGGAAAGCCCGATAGGGAAGAGTACCTCCTTCATTCTGCGGAATCAGGGGAAGGTGATCCAGATTGTTATTAACGGCATGGGAGGCAGCGTACTTCAACGCCTGCGGGTGAAAAATAATATCCCCGTCCGTAAACAGCAGCCAGTCGCTTACAGAATTTTCAGCACCTATATAAAGCGCATGGTTTTTACCAAGCCAGCCTCCGGGAAGGTTCTGGATCGTCTTTATAGTAAGCCGGCTTCCGGCAGGATGATTTTTTTTAACATCCTGAAGTATCTCTCCTGTCTGGTCAGTCGACCGGTCATTGACGATAACGATTTCGAGGTCAGGATAGTCAAGTGACAGAAGCGAATCAGCTGCTTCCCTTATTCTTTTTTCTTCATTTTTGGCAGCAGCAATAATAGTAACGGAAGGGAGCTGCTTTTGTATTTCTGTTTGACGAACAAACGGCATTCGGCGGATACCTGTGTACCACTGAATACTTATTACAAGCACAGCTGTCAATGTTATTAAGCTGATCCATATCATGTTACCACCTCCTGGATGCCGTATATTTTACCATGTGAATACAGGGAATGAAAAAAGGATGATTGCCAGTTATTAAAGAGTGGAATGGAGAAGAAAGGACGTATTAATGAGAGGGGCGGAACGGATGATTAAACGGGGCCTTTTTGTTTACAACCAGTCAGCCGGAAAATCCCAGAATGGAAAACCTTTAGCAGAAATTCTGGATATACTTAAACAGGGAACGGAAACACTTCTCGTGCATGAAGGAAAAGATCCGGAAGAAGTAAAAGAATTTTTAGAGGATGAAGAAAATCTGTTTGATTTTGTCTGGATTTTCGGAGGAGATGGGTCGGTTCATCTATGCGTAGACAGCCTTCGCAGAAGAAAAAAGGTTCCGGGAGTCGGTATTCTGCCGGGAGGAACCTGTAATGATTTTGCGCGGTCTCTCGGGCTTCCTATGGATCCGGTACAGGCTGCAAAAGTTACGATGGAGCAGAACCTCGTCTGGATAGATCTTGGCTGTTATAACGGACGGGCATTTACCAACTTTGCAGGGGTCGGAATAATTGCTGACACCTCCGAAAACATAGATGAAGGAGCTAAAGAAAAAATCGGCCGGGTCAGCTATTTCATGAGTGCCTGGCAGACGATGCGTGATGCAGAAACCTTTTCATATACGCTTACAGCCGATGGCGAAAAAATAAGCGGTGATGCTGTTATGATTCTCGTCTGTAACGGCAGATTTATTGGTACGGTGGGCCTTCCTTTTCCAACGATAAATATGGGAGATGAAGTACTGGACATAGTTATTCTGGAGGACGCGGGAGCCATGTTATTCCGCGAGTGGCTGCATAGATCCGGCAAAAAAGAGCCTGTTTGGGATACAGAAGGAGTTAAACATTTTCAGGCTGGTTCCATCCGTCTGGAAACTTCTCCGGTAAAAAAGCTGGATACCGATGGGGAAATAGAGTCAGAAACCCCTGTAGATATTGGTGTGCTTCCAAAAGCTCTGGCATTTGCCTGCGGACAGGATGAGAGGTTTTGATGAGATAAAGAGGGGAAATAGTACTCTTAATAAAAGGCTGCCTTGAAAATAAAGCAGATAAGTAATGACGGGCCGTCTTCGGTTCCATGGGGCCGCTTTCCGGGCGGGCCGCCTTCAGCTAATTTCTTCCGCCCGGCCTTGATCGCCCCGGAGTCCCCCCTGTCCACTACAGCTTACGGTAAAAAACAGAGCAGGATCTTCCGTCTAATAAGGCTGCATTCTTCCTGTTCAGGTAGAGGGTTCGATTACGGTAGAAGGGGATTTTCACCCATCATGGGGCAATGATGTTGCATAAGTGTCTCTGTTAAAGTTTTATAAAGCTATAAGCGAGCCGCGGCTGATGCCAGGGAAAGTTTTCTATTGTCCTCAAGCAATCAGCAGTGGACTTTAGCACAGCTAATTAAAAAGGAAGGGGGAGAAGCAATGCTCTGGACAATAATTTGGATTATTATAGCCATCTGGCTGATCGGTTTTGTGCTGGATCTCGTTGGAGGGCTCATCCACATCCTGCTTGTCATAGCTCTGGTAGTATTTATCGTTCGAATGATTCAGGGAAGAACGAAGTAGCTTATTTAATGAATTCTTGTCAAAAACTCCCTCTCATGAGAAACTAAGAAAAATAGAGTACATGAAGGAGAGAAAGAAAATGAATGTAAAAGACCTTGAAAATGCTCAGAAACAATTTAAGGAATCCCGTGTAACGGAAAATAAAGAGTACTTTCAGCATTTATCCAAAGGCCAGCAGCCGACTTTTTTTGTACTGGCCTGCTGTGACTCCAGAACGGACCCATCGACCGTTACCGGCCAGCCGCTCGGGGAGCTTTTTATTCACCGTAATATTGCCAACCAGGCGCCTTCGGAAGATGGTGGTTTTCAGGCAAGTCTGTTTTATGCTCTGCACGTACTGAAAGTAGACTATGTGCTGGTTCTTGGCCACACCTTCTGCGGTGGCGTGCAGGGAACAAAACAAACCGGACATCCGGACTCTCTGGAAAGATGGCTGAAATACGTCAGAGAGTCTGTAGATTCCTGTGAAAAAGGAACAACAGCGGAGGACGGTGAAACCCTGGAGCGCCACAATGTAAAAGTTCAGATTGAAAACATAAAAAAAGCAGATACTTACACAGAACTGGATAGAGAAGTTCCGGTGCTCGGGGCTTTATTCCATATCGAAAGCGGCGATCTGGAATGGATTGAGTAAAAATAAAAAGCAGGACGGCAGAAGGTATACTTTCTGCCGTCCTGCTTTTTACTTTATAATGAGTACATCCGACAGCCCCGACTACTTAAAGTGGAAGCTGCAAATAAAACTTTCTTCCAGATGTTTTTTCGAAAAGCAGAGATAAGCTATAATGACTCCCCTGATTCAGAGAAATTGAAAGAAAGGGAGGCGCCTTTCACTGCAGCTTCAACAGGGCAGGGAGAAAGCTGTACAGGTATTTGCAGTATGTCGGACATCCAGGATGCCAGCCCCGGAAGCAGAGCTCCGCCTCCGCATAAGACAACTCCCCGGTCGAGCAGCTCTCCACTGGTTTCCGGAGGTAAAGACTGTAGTGTCCGGAGCGCGGTATGCAGAATCTTTTTCAAAGGAGCTTCATATATTTTCTCGAGAATCGATGGTTGAATTTCAACCGACCGGGGGAGCCCGGAGACAGTATCAATTCCCCGGATAACATAACTCTCGGACTGGTGAAACCCCGGAGCAGAACCAATTTTAAGTTTGGTCTCTTCTGCCGTGGAAGGAGAAATGAGAAGGTTATAATTTTCATTCATAAATCTGCTGAAAGCCTCATCCAGATCTCTTCCCCCGGTGCGGGCAGTGTGAGAGAGGATAATTCGTCCGGCCGCCATTACAGCTGCCTCCGATTTCCCACCGCCGATCGATACAATCATATGAGCCTCTGCTTCCTCCGCAGCAATGCCTGATCCTAGAGCTGCTGCCAGTGGCTCCTCGATCAGACGAACCCTGCCGGCTCCGCTTATATATAAAGCTTTCACCACTGCCCGTTTTTCCACGTCGGTTGCTCCGGTGGAAATACATACGGCTGCTTCCGGCTTTTTGGAAAAAAGACTGCGGCTGCTTCCTGTTTTGTTCAGTATGTATGCAAGAAGTTCAACAGCTGACTTCTCATCAGCAATAGTTCCGCCTTTAATCGGCTGGACCGGTGTGAAGCTGGAAGGTTTTTGTTGTATGAGACGCAGAGCTTCCTGTCCGAAAGCAGCCGGCTCGGTTCCTCCTTCAAGAATAGCAGCAAGGGATGGCTCCAGAATAAGCTCCTCTCTGCCTTTCCGGCATGCCATCATAGTGACAGTGCCTAAATCTATTCCAATTTGGGGTCTGTTAAACATAACTGCCTCCTGTAATGGTTAAGAATAAGAGTGATAAAAACAGCGGATTTTACCATGGTGTTTACTAACAATCATTCGTAAAGAAAAGTATTTACTTATTTTAATTTTAGCTATGTTAAAGTTCGCTGACGGCTGAAGAAACACTTCGCTTCCAACCGCCCTGCCGTGGAGGAGATTTTCGGGTGGGCTGCGCCCCATCCTCCAATCTCCTTCTTCCACGGACCGGTTTCCACTTCGTTTTTTTCACAAAAAAAGAAAAATTCTGCTTTTCATAAACACTGCTCTTAATTCTGTAAAACCGATGCCAAGGCGATTTTTCGAGACGCCTGCGGAAGCGCGCAGATCCTCCCGGACGGAAGGACAGCCGCATGCTTTCTCCGCGGCAGGTGTAAAGAGCTGCAGGCAACCTTCAATAACAACACGGAGCTTTAACAGAGCTTTAATTTTAAAGGTCTCTTTTCATAATCAAGTAAAAGAATTGAAATAAAACCTGACTAAACCTTGAACAACGATAGGATTACTTATAATATAAAATTACGGGAATAAACACGTTGTCCTATTAAAAATGACCGGGTATAGTAGCTTTAGAGGATTTCAAAACAAGTTTAATAAATATTATACAGCCAAATCAATTTCATAAGTAAAGTTTTTAAATAAAAACGAATGATATGGATGGTTTCTATTAAACTTTTTGTTTAATAAAAGACAAAAGCAGAAAACGCCTACTCCCGGAGGGTTCAGCGCATGCTGCAGATTCGCTTATGCGGGCTTTTTTCCGTGTAAGACTGCCCCCTAAGGAAAGCATCCGTCTGAAGATTAAATCATTCCCAACGCAGGAATACCCTTCTTAAAACGACAGATAAACTGGTTCGAGTGGAAGAATAATAAGTCAGGATGGAGAGAATATATATGCTTGGGAAGCTGCTGAAACATAACCGTATCAAACAACGCAAAAAACAGGAAGAGATCTGCAGTGGTGTTTGTTCGGTATCTTATTACAGTAAGATTGAAAACAACAAAATTATCCCGGCAGAGGATGTACTTGCAAAACTAATGGAACGCCTTGGTCTCAGCCGTTCGGACCTGAAAAAAATGGATCATCAGGAGATCAAGAGGAAACTTTTGGATTGGCATATGTCCATTATAAAAGGTAATGTGGAAGAAGCTGTGCAGGTGCGCGCAGATCTATCTGAACAGATTGACTATTTTCAGGATCAGGATCTTCATCTTCTTTACCTGCTTTTTGAGGCGAGACTCGAGGTTTCCAATGAAAACATCACCCGGCTCGAAAAAATTCTGGAAGAGATATCAGACTTTTCTTTGGAAGAAGCAGCCGAAGATATAAAATTTTATTATGAAAAAACATTGATGAGCATTTATATATTTTATGAAAAGTATGATAAGGCACGGGTGCACGCATGCCATGCTAGTGACTACAGTGAAACAATTGTCCTGCCTGAGGAAGAAATGGCAGATATGTATGTTTCCATCGCTAAAATTGCCCTGCAGGTTGGAGATTATTCCATTGCAATGGATGTAGCCGGAAGGGCGATTGCGGTTTATGATCAGCAGTATAACCTTGAACAGAGCGGAGCATGCCGCGTTATTCTGGCCGAGGCTTTTCGAAAAGTCCATAAATTTTCAAGAGCGGAAAAAGAGCTTGAAAAAGCAGAAACTATCGGTCTGCAGACAGGAAACCGCAGGCTGCAGGCACAGGTGCTGCAGCACCGTGGAGAGCTTTATGCACAAATGGGAAAACAGATGGAGGCTGTGCACTGTTTTCAGCAGAGTTACCGGATGCGCAAAGGCAGAGACCGGCTTATAACAATTTATAAAATCCTCCAGCAGTTTGAAAACATTGGTTCGGAGCAGGATATTTTAAGCTGGGTTGATCACGGAAAGGAAACTATTGCAGACATGCGCAGCAACCAGGGTATCATTCCCTATGATGAACGCTTCGAGTGGATCTTCCGATATTATTCTCTTGCCTGTGACAAACAGGAATGGGACAATTTTGAAGAAGAGATGAAAGAATTTATTATTCCTTTTTTCACGGATCTGGAAGATTGGAAAGCAACAGCCTACTATACTGAAAAACTGGCAGCTTACCTCGAAAAAGAAAAAAGATTTAATGAGAGTGTTCAATGGTATAAAAAATCCAATGAAGCTTTTCGTCGGTGTCTCCGCTGACCTGATTTATAAGGAACAGTAAAGGAATTTTTTGGTGCTGAAGTTCCTGTTTATTGGATGCGCCCCCCCTTCATTCCCGGTGGAATCCGCCTTCTGTATGCTGAATATAAAGCTCTGTCAAAGCTCCCTGTTGATATAAAGATGACTGCGGCTCTTTTCATCTGCCGCGGAGATCTCCTCCATGGCAGAGCTGGAGCGAAGTTTTTTCTGTTGTTATCACCAACGAACATTAACAGAGCCTAATATAAATGTTTAACAGCAGCCTGGGACCCCCTGTGAAACTTCACGGGGGGTTCAGCGTATGGGTTAATTTCTTTTGCTGGGATTATTATTCTGAGGGTAAAAATGCGTATCCCCTGTACCTGGTGGAAGGCTGTAATTCTCCCACTGTATATGAAAGCTGCTCCACAAGCCGGTGAGGTTAAAAAACATTCCGGATCCAGTCAATACTGATAACGCTGGCTATAGTGAGGAATACTGTCCAGAGGATCAGGCTCAGTCCCATCCACCAGGCAGTCTGGTGCTTTCCGGACTGCAGCGATAAAGCTATAACGGCTGCAAGGTGAATACCTGTAAGGGCAGGTCCGAGAACTGCTAGACCGGGCAGCCCATATTTATGAAAAAGGCGCTGTGCTTTTACTCCGCGCCTTTTTCTCTTTTTATGCCGCCTTCTTCTTCTCCGGAAAACTTTCCACTTCCGGTATGTCCGGGTACGCTCAAAAATATGAAGCACATAAATGATGAATAAAACTGGCAGGAAATTTCCGGTGAAAGATAATAGAGCTACGATAAAAGGATCGAGACCCATTCCTATCCCGAGCGGAATAACGATAAGTATTTCCAGCCAGGGGGTTGCCGCCATAATAAAAATAATCGTATACTGCCATAATAGTTCAAGCACGGGGGACCTCCTGTATTTGAAATGAAAGGCTGAAAGTGATTTATAAGTAAATCCCACACTAAATTATAGTAGACTCCGAATATTTCAGAACTACTTCAGCTTTCTACGGGAATGTTCATGAAAGTCGGAAAACCTGTAAAAGAAGATAGAAAAATGCTAACATAAGCAGGATAATACTACCATTAAGGCGGTCGGCAGAAGCTTTTATGAAGGAGTGTTTCTTGAATTATGATATGATAGAAAGCGGAACAGCGATCACGAGGCAGCTTTTCGGGCAGGCTCCGTGTTGAAGAAAGGGGAACTGCGTCTCATTTTCCTCCAGTAATCAACAATGAACCGTGTTTTAACGGAAACTTGAAGTAATCAAGATGGATACTCCAAAAATCGTTTTTCCTTACCTTTATGTAATAACCATGTACTTTGATATAGTTTTTGGTCAAGTGATCCGTTGGAGGGCCTACTGCCGATCGGACTGTATGGACTGATTAACTTTAGTGATAATATAATTTTCAAGACAGCAGAGGACGTGAAATTCTATGGAAGAAATGGTGCAGAACCTTGTGAGCAGCCAGAAGGCTTATTTTTTCAGCGGTGCCACCAGGAGTGTAGCTTTTCGTAAAAAGCAGCTTAAGCTTCTTAAAGAAGCTGTAAAGAAGAAAGAGCACGAAATCATGGACGCCTTAAAAAAGGATTTAAATAAAGGAGAATTTGAAGCATACCTTACAGAAATCGGTTTTTTTTACAGCGAGTTGAAAGATATAGAAAAAAATATGGATTACTGGGCCGCGCCTCAGAAGCAGAAAAGTCCGTTGTTTCATACCGGGAGTACAAGCTACATATATAAAGACCCTTACGGTGTGACGCTTATTATCAGCCCATGGAATTATCCGTTCCAGCTGGCTCTGACTCCGTTGATAGGGGCGATTGCTGCGGGGAATACAGCAATTATAAAACCGTCGGAATTTACGCCTAATACGAGCATGGTCATACGTGATCTGATAGCTTCAACTTTTGCTGAAGAATATGTGGCGGTAGTAGAAGGAGAGGCAGATATAACTAAAGCTCTTCTTGCTCAGAAAGTGGACTATATCTTTTTTACCGGAAGCAGAGAAACGGGAAAGAAAGTGATGGAGCAGGCTGCAAAAAATCTTACTCCTCTAACGCTGGAACTTGGCGGAAAAAGTCCAGCTATCGTTACGGAAGATGCAGACTTGAAACTGGCAGCGAAACGGATAGTGTGGGGGAAATTTATGAACGCCGGTCAAACGTGTGTAGCACCGGATTATGTTCTTGTTGATGAGTCGATCCGCCGGAAATTTCTGAAGCTCATTATTCAATTCACAAAAAAGTTCTTTGGACCCGAAGTGCGGGGAAAGCGGAGTTATCCAAGAATTGTTTCAGAAAACCACGTGGATCGACTTGCCGCGCTGCTGGACAAAAACAAAATATCCTACGGTGGCGGATACGACCGGGACAGCAGAAAAGTAGAACCGACGATTATGATGGATGTACAGATGGAAGATACTGTCATGCAGGATGAGATTTTCGGACCTATCCTGCCAATCATGTCTTATCAGTACGAGCATGAAATTCTGGATATAGTCAGACAGAGACCTAATCCACTCGCTCTGTATCTTTTTACAGAAAACAAGGATACGGAGGATATGATTTTGAATAATCTTTCCTTCGGCGGCGGCTGTGTGAATGACACAATCATGCATATTACGACCCCATACCTGCCTTTTGGCGGTGTCGGAGAGAGCGGTCACGGGGCCTATCACGGAAAAGACAGCTTCGACACTTTTACGCACAGGAAAAGCATTCTAAAACAGACGACGAAGTTCGATCTCCCAGTCCGCTATAATCCTTCTCAAAGTACCCTGAAAGCACTGCGGAAACTGTGGGAATAACAAAAAGCCTTAAGCGTTCTGCTTAAGGCTTTTCAGAGTGTTGATTAAGTCTTGGTTTCAGAATAATTATTCTTCTGAGCGTATAGCTTTCTCCTGCACTCCCCGGCGGAAGCTTGCCGTGGGGCTCGTCATCAGCTGTTTGCCCTCCGGCTTTGGAAAGGATCTTCCGACTTCGCTTTATCCCACCGGCGTCCCCGCCGGTCGTTCCGGAGGAAGAAGCCTCTCCTGAATGGAAGAAAGGACGGAATCAACACATTTTTTAGAAGAGAAACCTTCTTTTTATTTTCCTGCTGGAGCTGCAGCAGGCGACTCCGGGGCGATGAAGGACGAGCAGAAG
>PWLM01000079.1 GCA_003560495.1 Bacillus sp. (in: firmicutes)
CTTTTTATTTTCCTGCTGGAGCTGCAGCAGGCGACTCCGAGGCGAGATAGGACGAGCAGAAGATCCATTTCTTCCGAGCATGGAGAGGAAGAAATTAGCTGAAGCCGGCCCGCCCGGAAAGCGTCCTGTGGAGGCGAAAGCGGGAAAATGTCTACGCCTGTATAAAAAATACTTTATAAACAGCCTGCAGCCCTGAACAAATATTTTGTTCAGGGCTGCACTTGTTGGATCTGTATACGCCGGTTTTTTTGGTCAACCCTGTGGTAATCTTTTTACGGGGACCATCGGCACCCTCATCATTATTAAAGGATTACTGCTTTTTTCAATAAACTGTTATGACTTTCTTTCCTTTTATTCAGAAGGTAAAATGGAAAAGAGATTGTAAAAGGAGGTTTTTTCTTTGTTTAAAGAATTACAGCAGAAGTTATCTGAACATTATGAAGAAATGGTGGAAATACGCCGTTACCTGCATGAACGGCCTGAGATATCGTTTCATGAGGAGGATACACCTTCTTATATTGCAGAATACCACCGTAAGCTTGGACACGAAGTGAAAGAGGGAGTTGGTGAACGGGGGGTCACAGCAGTGTTGAAAGGCGGAAAGCCAGGACCAGTCGTCGCTCTGCGCGCTGACTTTGACGCGCTGCCAATCAAAGAAGAAACCGGCCTTCCTTTTGCGTCCAAAGTGGATGGGGCTATGCATGCGTGCGGGCATGACGGTCATACAGCCGAGCTCCTTGTACTTGCAAAAGTACTTCACACTATGAAAGATGAGCTTTCAGGCACTGTTGTATTCATCCATCAGCATGCTGAAGAACTCGCACCCGGAGGAGCACAGGCAATGATAGCAGATGGATGCCTGGACGGTGTCGACGTGATTTATGGCACCCACTTATGGGCTACTACACCTCTTGGAAGAATGGAGTATACGGAAGGGCCGATTATGGCAGCTGCCGATAAATTTTCCATTAATGTGCGTGGTACAGGCGGTCACGGGGCCCAGCCGCACATGACGAAAGATTCTATTCTTATTGGTTCCCAGATTGTCCAGAGCCTCCAGCATATTGTAAGCCGTGCCGTGGATCCTATGGAATCAGCTGTAGTAAGTGTCGGCCATTTTGAATCAGTAAACGCCTACAACGTAATAGCAGATCAGGCAAAGATTGTCGGGACTGCCCGGAGCTTCGATGAAGGTGTACGGGATCTGCTCGCAGAAAAAATCGTTTCAATTGCGGAAGGAACGGCGTCCAGCTATGGTGCAGATGCAGAAGCCATTTATGAACGCGGCTACCCTGCAGTTATCAACCATAAAGAGGAAGCCCGTACGGCAGCAAAGGTCGCAGAAGCGGCAGAAGGTATCGAAGAAGTCGTTTTATCCAAGCCTCAGATGGGCGGAGAAGACTTTGCCTACTACCTTCAGCATGTTAAAGGTGCATTTTTCTTTACAGGGGCGATGAATCCGGAATGGGAAACGGCCTATCCACATCACCATCCTAAATTTGATATCGACGAACGCGCTATGCTGCATGCAGCCAATATACTAGGCGGACTCGTGCTGGAAACTTTTAATCAGAGATAAAATCATATAAAAAACACCAGGCCGCCTCAAATAATTTGAGGCGGCCTGAAAAGTAAAAACATCTTCCATTACGCAGAAGAATCCGGACATATTTTCTTCAAAAAACAAGTTTCTATCCGCTGCTGTTTCTCTTCGGAATACGGTAGTAAATAACATACACATATACAGCCGCAGATGCTGCCAGAACTGTAATACCGTCCAGAACGTTTCCGGACGCAAAAGTAAAAATCGCTATCTGCACAATACCAAGTATTTTCAGCCAGTATATAAGACCCTTCTCCTCTGTTTTTTCCGGCAGAGGATAAAGTTCCGGCATCTGACTCGTACGGAAATGGTAGCGGAGCGTTTCCATCTGAAGAACAGTCATATAGCTGAAGAGTGCTCCCATAAGCCACCGTCCCCAGCTGAGATCAACAGCAAGAATAAATATGACACCTAAAAAAGTCAGTCTCATATAGACGCCGAAATAATCGCCGGATCGAAGAAAAGCTCTTGCGAATAAGTACTTGTACACATTCCGGCGGCTGTACGAAACAAAACGGTATATAAACGAAAGCCACTTCCGTTCACGAATGCTTTCTTTTAAATGCGGTACATCAGTAAAATTGTTGGCAATCCGGTAAAATAAGCGCACTGTATCATTCTCTATTTCAATCAGACGCTGCCATTGAAGCGTTCCATTAATTTTTTTGAAGTACAAATAATATATACATGCTGCTCCCAATGCGGAAATCGCGGCTCCCAGAAGCAGCCCGGAAAATAAAAGGAACAGAATGCCTGTATTCACAAAAAAACGCAGCCATTTATGCATGCGGAAAGTCGTTTCATCACCGATGCGCTGTTCTTCAAACGAAGCAGCAAGGTTCCATCCTTTTAATAAAGACAGGAGGAGCAGTACGAGAAGAAGCGGACCTGCTGCCTGGCCGATACGGTCTGAATAAAGCGGGGCAAGCACGAGAAACAGCAGGGTGATCCACCCCGTTTCCATCAGCCAGCTGTAACGAAGCGACGACCGGAAGTAAGGCTTCATCCTTTCTTCCATCGGCAGTAAAAACACAAGATCCGCCTGTTTTACAAATGTCCTCACCCTCCCCCTGGCAGTCATCCACGCAAAAACGAGCGTGAAAAATAAAAC
Source organism: Bacillus sp. (in: firmicutes) (assembly GCA_003560495.1). Classification (GTDB taxonomy): domain Bacteria; phylum Bacillota; class Bacilli; order Bacillales; family Salisediminibacteriaceae; genus Alkalicoccus. The sequence goes on from PWLM01000079.1 coordinate 2,715, forward strand.
AGCAGGGAAGTTTTCCGGCAGCCACTCCAAAAAACGTCCATAATAATAACTCCCAAACAGGAACAAAATATAAATGGCAAATAAAAAGCCGCTGTTCCCTATAAGACGCAGATACTTAACTGCTGTGGACCAGTATTCCTGTTTTCTTGTCTGCCATAATGTCATGACATTATTCATGAGTATCTTCCTCAGTAACAGCTACATAAATATCGTCTAAATCTGCCCCTGGCATATCAGCCTGCTCCTGCAGTTCCTGAAGGGTACCCTGCATCAGTACTCTGCCCTGATCCAGAAAAACGAAGCGGTCACAGTATTTTTCAGCAGTGGACAGAATATGCGTGGACATGAGAATACCGCACCCCTGATCGCGCATTTCCTGCATTCTTTCAAGGAAGGATTTAATCCCGACCGGGTCCAGGCCTACGAACGGCTCGTCTGCAATGTAAAGTTTAGGCTCAAGAAGAAATGCACTCATTATCATTACTTTCTGCCGCATACCTTTCGAAAAATGGTCAGGAAACCAATTCTTCATCTTTGTCATCCGGAACTCTTTCAGCAGTTCTTCCGCTCTATTTTGAAAGTCCTTTTCGGGAATACTGTATGCCATCGCCGTCACTTCCAGATGCTCCCATAACGTGAGCTCTTCATAAAGAAGCGGGGTTTCCGGAATGTAGGCGAGCTGCCTCCGGTAGGCATCCGGGGACCCGTCAATCGTGTGCCCATCGACTTTTATAGTCCCCCGGTGCGGTTCCATCAGACCTAGAATATGCTTAATGGTCGTACTTTTACCGGCCCCGTTCAACCCGATCAGACCGACTATTTCATGGCGGTTTACATTAAAAGAAATATCATGCAGCACCGGCCGCGTACGCTGGTAACCGCCGTCCACATGTTTAAGTTCCAATAATCGTTCCATAACAAGTGACTCCTCCATTCTTTATCTCTTCAAACTATATCGAAATCCTGCCTTGATGAAAAGCCTTCCTGTTTTGCTTCTCGCAGATCGTGAAAATATATGATAAGATAAATTTTATTACATGAATATTCCAACAAATTATCGAGGTGATGCAAATGACAGATCAGGACTGTATTTTCTGTAAAATTATTGCGGGAGACATCCCTTCCGCCAAGGTCTATGAAGATGAGCATGTATATGCATTTCTTGACATAAGCCAGGTAACAAAAGGACATACGCTGATTATCCCAAAGGATCACGTAAAAGACATTTTCGAGCTCCCGGAGGAAACAGCGGCTAATCTTTACCGGGCTGTACCAGGGGTGGCTAAAGCACTGAATAAAGCTTTTGAACCGAACGGCCTGAATGTCCTTAACAACAACAAGAAGCCTGCCGGTCAGTCTGTTTTTCATTATCACCTTCATCTCCTGCCGCGCTATGGAAAAGAAGACGGCTTCCAGCCTACATGGGCAGATAACAGCGGTGATTATTCGAGTGAAAAACTTTCTTCACTTTCGGAAGAGATTGCGCGCCACCTTTCTTCTTAGTTTTCAACAGTTTCAATAAAACTTCAAAGTACACTACTATGTCAGCTGCTGAAAACAGCAGCTGATTCTTCAGGAGGAGTCTACATATGAACAGAGCTTACAACTTTAATGCCGGACCGGGCCCGATTCCCTCGCCGGTGCTTGAAAAAGCACAAAAAGAAATGTTCAACTTTGAACAATCCGGAGCTGCCGTGATGGAATTAAGCCACCGCAGCAGCCTGTATGAACAAATTCATTTTCAGGCTTTACAGCAGCTCCGCGACATTTTATCCGTTCCGGATGAATTTGACATTTTATTTCTTCAGGGTGGTGCGACACTCCAATTTTCTATGACCGCTCAAAATTTCTTATCTTCTGATAAAAAGGCTTCCTTTGTACTCACAGGCTCATGGTCTGAAAAAGCATTAAAAGAAGCCTCTGCTTTCGGCTCAACAGAAGTCCATGCCTCCTCTGCCGATAACAACTACCGCTCTATCCCGGATGTTCATTTAAAAGGACTGGGGGACGACACGGCCTATGTTCATTTAACTACGAATAATACAATTTTCGGTACTCAGTGGCCCGAGCTTCCTGACCGGGGCAGCCAGCCGGTCATCATTGACATGTCCAGCGATATACTAAGCCGGTCGGTTCCATGGGATAAAGTAGATCTTGCCTACGCCGGTGCCCAAAAAAATGCCGGGATGGCCGGCGTAACGCTTGTTTTCATACGAAAGTCGATGATAGAAACAGGAAACAGCAGCCTTCCCCCTTCCATTTCCTATAAACAGCACGCTGCGAAAGATTCACTTTATCACACTCCTCCTACAGGGGCTATATACATTACAAAGCTGGTGACCGACTGGATCCTCGATCTCGGCGGCCTCCCTGCAATAGAAAAAAGAGCCGAAGAAAAAGCCGGCATTCTGTACCGGACAATTGATCAGTCCAACGGGTTTTACAAAGGTCATGCGGATAAAAATGCCCGTTCACTTATGAACGTCACCTTCCGGCTTCCGGACGAAAAGCTCGAAAAAATGTTTCTTGAGGAAGCTTCAGAAAAAGGATTTATGGGACTGAACGGTCATCGTAGTGTCGGCGGCTGCCGGGCTTCCATATATAACGCAGTTCCCGTGGAACACGTGCAGGCGCTGCAGGAGCTTATGGATAATTTCCAGAGAAAACATGGCTGACTCTTTTATTACAATAATTTTTTAGTAATTTGTATCCGAATGCTCCTGCGCAGCATTCGGATTTTTAATGCTCGAAAACCTTTTTATAAAAGTGTTCTAATAAAACCGAAATAAATTTTCAGAAAATACAGAAATGATATTGAGTATTTTAAAAAAGCTGTGTTATTATATGTATATCATTTTATTAGTAAAATAATGGTTTCGAATGTATATCCACATCAGCGACAGGAGGTTAAATTATGGAACAGGATCCAATGCAGTCAATGAAGCAGTCAATTATGTTCAGTCATAAACTGGCCCAACTCAGCAAAGCTCTCTGGAAATCCATCGAAAAAGACTGGCAGGCATGGATAAAGCCCTTTGATTTAAACATTAACGAACACCATATTTTATGGATTGCCTATCATCTTGAGGGAGCATCCATTTCCGACATAGCAAAATTCGGCGTAATGCACGTTTCTACCGCGTTCAACTTTTCAAAAAAGCTGGAAGAGCGGGAGCTCCTGACTTTTTCAAAACGGGATAACGATAAAAGGAATACGTATGTCTACTTAACTGAAAAAGGAGAAAATCTTCTTCTGGAAACTTTCAAATGCTACAATCCTGATACATACAGCGTATACGCCGGGTCCCTCCCTATTAAAGAATTATATGGTAAATTTCCGGAATTTTCTGAGTTGATCAGTATTGTAAAACATGTTTACGGCCCCGACTTCATGAACATATTCGACAAATCGATGCAGAAGTTTGAAGAAGATTTTACCGAAGCAGATGGCGAACTTATCCCTGCGCCTAAAAATCGCGATCCTGCCCCTCCTGTGATACCTGAGTAAATTTCCCGAATTCAGCCTTTACAATTCAACTTTACGACAAGCTTATAAAAGAAGTCCTTTAATAAACTATATGCATTTTAACAGTACTCCGGTCTTCCGGAGTTTTTTTTCGCTTCTTTGGTCCTTATCCGAAGCTTTAACAGAAGAAATCATTTAAAGTTTTCACGTCATCCAGGATGTAAATATCCTTGTACCTCGTTGGATGCGCTGCCCTCTGCTTCCTCTCCGAAAGAAAGCCATGGTCTTTTTTCCGGAAGCTGTAGAAAATATGAAGGGCCTCCGGAGCGATGAAGACTGGACCCACTCCGACCGCCGAAAGGCGGGCGGAAGCCGGACCGCAATAACAAAAGCACTCATTTTTTCAAGACAGCTTAAAATTAAGAGGAATGAAAAGCCGCTCAAACGGGCACTTCTTTATCTTTTAAAAATTCTTCTTCAGAAAGATGTTGATTTTTTTGCTCAGGGGGAGTACATTATCAAGGTATTACTTGTTTACATTTGTAGCTGAAGGAGGTTTTCCCGATGAACTGCTTAAAGACTGTTTCAGTTGCGAAAGAAATCGGAAAAACACGTATGTGGTTTTTATCATCCTTGATGATGCTTGCATACTTTTTAATATTTTTTACGATGTTTCAAACGTTCGGTGCTCAGACACCACTGGTTGACTATGGATTCTTTGTTGTAATAGGCGGGCTTGCGGCCGTACTGCCAGCACACCTGCTGCTCCACTGCATTCCTATCTGGGCTGCAGGCAGAAAAGCTAAGTGTGGATTCAGAAGAAGTCAGTGGCCGTATTTTTATTATTCGTCCCAGCAGCCTGTTTCCAGAAAGCTGAGTATCATTTCTACTGTTTCACCAGCGGGAGTAATTACACTTGGTGCTGTCGTTCTGGCAGCTGTCTATCCCGCCCATACGCACTATATTGCTATATTATCCGCTGTTAACTTCGGGTTGAGCACTTATGACTATTTTGCATTCCGTCAAATGCTTTCTGCTCCAAAGGAATCGTTGATTGAAGAAAACAAAACCGGCTTTCACATTATCCGTCCAATGGTAGAACCGGAAGTGGAAAAAGAAAGCCCAGCTTCTTAATCTTTTCACACGTTTTTTTAATGAAGGGTAAGCACACGGAAAATGGCTTCTGCCGAAGGCAGTTTACAGCTGCCCAACCGACAGCATAATTGTCCCCGTAACAAAACTTAAACAACAGTAAAAAAACGGTCACGACACAGCGTCGTGACCGTTTTTTATTCAGCTGCAATTATTCTAAACTGTATATCGTTTTCTTCAAGATCCAGAGTTTCTGCCTCAATGATGTAGTCCTCTGTATCCATTTCCCTCATATCAAGGTAAAGAGATGATTCTTCCGGCACGACACTGATCCATTCCGGAAGCTCCAGCCGGTCTCCAATCAGATTGAAAATTTGTTCCGCCGGAAGCTCTACAAATCCTACCTGAAATCCATCCTCCCGCAGCCAGACGTTCCCATCCTCAGCGACTTCCGGATTAAATCGGACCTCAACAGGAATATCAAATCCGAAAGCAGAGATTTCCGACTGAAAATATACAGCATCATCAATAATTAAATCAAAATCGTCCATATTTTCTTCCTCTTCCAGTTCACGCTGAAGCCAGGCGTTTGCATCCTCTCTCGTCGACGACACTAAAAACTCCGGCTGACCCTGAGCTGTCCGCTCATGCTCCGGCGGTACAAAAGATTCTTCCTCTGAACTATTCAGTGACTGATTGATCCAGATCCATCCGCCTGCGATGACAACGAGAATCAATCCCAGGAGACCAAAAAATGCAGCTTTCCATACGTTCATTCCGACACCTCTCTGATTCAGCTTCCAGACAATGTTTCATTTTCTTTCCGCAGAATATTTGATACACTTAGTATATCTTTAATTATTCCCTGTTCACGTTTAAATATAACGCTCCATCTGACGAATTTGAACCCGGGCACCTAAATCAGGAGGTTTATTATGTATATACCATATATTTTATTTGCTATGTTTTATTTATTCATTATTAACACAATGACAAATAACCTTGTTGTTTCCAAAGAGATCCCGGAGGAAAAGCATCAGAAAATTTTCCGGACAGTAAATATACTGATTACCATTCTTATTACTACGTCGTTCGTCCGCATATATTTAACTTAGAAACCTGCCCTCTGCGGCAGGTTTTTTTGCTTCAGCTCCCTGATAGTATCTACTCAGCAGGGGCATAGTTTTTCCTCCACGTTAACAGCATGTTCGGCTCCCCTCCCTGCTGCAGAGCTTTCAGCCTTCAACACCAGTTTCGTCCTGAATCGGAGTTTTTCAGCCATCCCCCTCAAACTTCATCTTAAAAATAAGAACCGCAATCGTCCTGAAAAGTAAGCTGCTTCAAAAATTAATAATACAGCCGTCTTCTTCAGAAACCGATAACAAATCTCACTGTAAAATTTAACAAGGAAAACCGGACGAACAGTGCTACATATGCTACTATAAGAGTAATTAAAGGAAGAGGAGGAACCGGCTTATGAGATATATTCTACTTGTGGTTCTGCTCCTGACAGCGTGCTCCAACGACGGCTCCCTTCCATCGGATTATAATAACAGCTCAGAAGCGGAAGAGGAGGAAATGGCTGCTGTAACCAATGCGGGGTCTGTTTCCGCCGAAGAGCTGCATGAAGCTCTCCGGGAACGCCACGGTGCAGAAGTGTTGAGTCAGCTTATTATTCGTAAAATATTTGAAGCGGAAGCAGAAAATCTTGGCATTACTGAAGAAGAAGTAGAAAAAGAAATGCTGTTCCTGCGTGACACGCTCGGCCTCCAGGAAGCGGATGATTTTTACCTACTGGCAGAAATGCAGGGGCTTTCCAGTCAGGAACAGCTTGAAGAGCGTATATTAAAGCGGCTCGTTCTGGAGGAACTGACTGGAAATGATAAAGGCGTTGAAGAGGCAGACTTAGTGCAGGAGTATGAAAGTGGAGAAGCTGTATACGTACGTCATGTTTTAGTCGAAAGCAGAGAAAAAGCACAGGAAATCAGCTCCCGGCTCGAGGAAGAAGATTTTTCAGAACTGGCAGAAACATATTCGCTCGATCCCGGATCCAGCAGTTCCGGAGGCGATCTCGGTTTAATCCGACGTGGTACAAGATCTCCGCCCTTTGAAGAAGCAGCATTCACTTTGAAAGAAGGTGAAATCAGCGAACCGGTCGAGAGTCAATTTGGTTTTCACATTATCGAAGTCACCGGAAGAGAACCTTTTACCGAGCCTTTTGATGAAGTAAGTGAACAGCTTTATACCTCGTTGAATGAACGGCATATGTACCGGATGCAGCAGAAGGAACAAGAGCTGATTGAAGAGGCGGAAATCTCCATACTGGATGATGATTTTGAAGATCTTTTTGAGTAAAAGAGGATAACTGAACTAAATAAAGACGGCTTTATGCCGGGGCTCTTCCCGAGCTGAAACACAAATGGGATATCCAGACACTCCCAGCCGATCCAGTTTAAAGGTTTGTAATATTCAAAAAAGGGAAAACCTCCAGTACTATACTTAAAACGGAGGTTTTCACATGGCACCAGTGAAACTAAACGATATGAGCTTTGGAGAATTTCAAAACTTTTTAGTTAAGACCGTAATGGATAAAATGGACAGCTCATTCGATCAAAGCCCGCTAGTGTATTTCCCCATCGTCCACGACAGGGTCGAATCTTTTCTGCTTGTGCACTGGGAAGAGGCATGGGAAAACTGCAGCACGATGACGACTGAGGAGTGGGAAGCTTCTTCCTGTTACGAAGTTTTCAAACAGGAAGTACTCGATGAATTCACTTCCTCCAAAAACATAGAACCCTCTCCTTCTTCTTTAAACGAAAAGGACCTGTACGAACCCCACCACTGATAAGCGGTGCCCCTGCATTGCACAAAAAGCTTCCTCTTTTTAGAGGAAGCTTTTTTATGTGGTAAAAGTGGGTTTATAAAAAGAACGCTGATCCATTGCGAATATTCTTTCTGTGAATTCCCCTGGCGCCGCCCGCTCAAGTGCCCTGTCCATCATATTCATTTTGGCATCGATGTTGTCGATCATATGAAGTATCTCAGCTTCACGCACCATTGGAGGTTTTGGACTTCCCCACTCTCCTTTAGAATGGTGGGACAAAATTAAATGCTGAAGTACAAGCACTTCTTCTCCTTCGATTCCCAGTTCTTTTGCGGCTTCATCCACTTCTGAGGACATCATGGAAATATGCCCTATAAGCTTTCCTTCAAGTGTGTACTGAGTCGCCATCGGTCCGGAAAGTTCTCTCACTTTTGCCATATCATGAAGAATCACTCCAGCGTATAGAAGGTCTTTGTCCAGTGTAGGGTACAGGTCTGCAATACTTCTCGAAAGCTCGAGCATAGAGAGAACGTGATAGAGAAGGCCGGATACAAATTCGTGATGATTTTTCGTCGCTGCCGGTGAAACGGAAAAATCCTGCTGATGTTTTTTAAACAGATGGCGGGTAATGCGCTGTAATTTAGCATTGCTCATTTCGAACAAATACTGATTCACTTTTTCAAGCATTTCTTCTCTTCCAAGCGGTGCAGAGGGAAGAAAATCTTCTGTCCGTGACTGTTCCAGTCCTCCGGCCGGACGGATAGTTTTCAACCGGAGCTGCCTCATTCCACGAAAATCCTGAACATCTCCCTGAATATGAACAATGGTACCGGAACTGTATTTTGTTTCGTCCTCCGGGGAAACTCCCCACATCTTCGCTTCGATCTCACCGGACTTATCAGATACATGAAGTGTTAAAAAAGGTTTCCCATTACTTGCTATTCCTTTTTTTGCATTTTTTATAAGTAAATACTGATCGACGGATTCACCGATCTGATGGTGATCAATTCCTTTTTTCATTATGTCAGCCGCTCCTTCCACAAAAAACGTTATCCATATTATAACACGAAACGCACGTTCGTTCTAAGGGGAAGGGTCGGGTTTAATACCGGTTTCTCCCCCTTTTTCAGCGATAAGGGACCGGACCGACATTCAGCAGATAAACGACCTGTGTATACTTGTATAACAGTATTGTATTTCAGCAGAACTATGAATACCGCTATGTTCTCTGATACCTGAAGAAAAAAGGTTTCTGCTTTTCATGAGGGCTGTTCTTTAGTCGGTAAAACCGTTGCCCAGGTGACTTTCGAAAACAATGAGGAACGAAAATGTCCTTTTTAGTTATGTAACCTCCTATCCAGCCGGGAAGTGCGAAGACGGCTGGTCTTTACTTATTTGCTTTAGTTTCAGGGCGCCCTTGAATAAAGGCAGAATAACGTATAAACGTTACCCTGCCCAGTGAGACGATGAAGTTTTTTGTTGTAATTAATTATGCTGCCGCTGCAAAGCGTGATGCGGAGTCGGAAGTCTCCTTTCCGTCAGCTTTCGTAGCTTTGGTGTTTTGGCAGATGCATGGTGAAGGTTACCCCGCCTTCTTTATTACAGACTGACGGATAACCGTTGTGCAGTTCACAGATTCGTTTCACTATAGCGAGCCCAAGACCAAACTGGCCTTTATTACCCTTTCTGAACGGAGTAAAAAGATGGTCGACTTCATCCAGTGGAATGTTTTCTCCATTATTCCAGACGTGTATAAGCGTATGATTTTCATCTTCTTCTGCAGAAAGTATAATTTGAGTGTCTGCATACCGCAGAGCATTCTCCACGAGATTTTCGAGCAGAATACGGAACTGCTCCCGGTCTCCTCTAAGCATCGTCTGGTCACCCTGAACAGTAATAGATACATCTTCCCTCGTCAACCGGAAGCGCTGTTCCACATGATAGGCGATGGATCCGAACGGAAATTCCGTAATATCCATAGGGGTTTCTTTCAGGGAATCCAGCTTCGTGTAATACAGCATATCTTTTACACGCTTTTCCATCCGGTTTGATTCTTCAATAATTACATCCATCGTTTCATCCAGATTTTCTCTTGGTGTTATACCATCTTTTACAGACTGGGCATAACTTTTTACGATCATAATTGGTGTTTTCAACTCATGGGAGGCGTGCTGCATAAATGTTTTTTGAGCTGAATCGTAGCGGATCAGGTTCTGTCTCATTTTTTCAAACTGGTTGGATAATTTTTCGAAATCTTTATCTCCATGCCAGTGAAAAGGCTCTTTCCAATTTCTTTCGGCAATCTGTTCAAAGTGATTGCCGAGACTCGTCAGGGGCTGACGCAGATAATGCTTGAGCCAGAAAGCTGGTACCAGACTCATCAGACCGGCAAAAAGCATGATATAGCTCAGCCTGCCCCAGAGACGGTCCACCATCTCGTCACGATATGTATCCCACATATAGGATACATGGTAGGCTTCTCCGCTTGTCGTATAAACTTTATACACTACGTAGAAAAGTGTCGCACCATTATATGTCAGTTCATATCTTCCACGGCGGGTCATTTGTTCCTGTGCCCGTTCCCCCATCTCCTGCAGAACCTCATTCGGCACAGGATCCCCCTCAATCGTCGCCAGCTGATTCATTAGAAAAAAATGAAAGACAGACCGCTCTGCCTCCCTGCGCTCGATAAAGTCCAGTTCCGACTGGGGAGGAACTACGTGCTCCCCCTGGGGATTTGCCCAGCGCATCTGCTCTTCTTCGATAATCCGGTAAGTTTCTTCTGTCAAAGCGCTTTTCAATGAAATTGGATAAATCACACCAATAAGCAGTGCTACAAGCAGCAGGATCGAGATAAACGAAAACCAGATCCGCTGCGTGAGGTTCAGGCGGATCATGATGAGAGAACCCGGTACCCATATCCGTAGAGTGTTTCAAGATGAATACGTGGCAGTTTTTTTCTAACCCGCCGGACTACGTCATCCACTGCCCGTTCCGAGCCGAAATAATCCGTACCCCACACATATTCTATGATTGTTTCCCTCGAAAGTGCGTCTCCGATATGGGAAGTCAGCAGAATTACAAGATCCATTTCTTTGGTTGTCAGTTCTATATGCTCTCCCCCATCGTGGACGGTACGGGAGGTGGGATCTATCGTATAGCCATTCAGCTCAATTTCGTCTTTTTCCTGTTCATCCGGAGGATAAACCCGGTTAAGCATCTTTTTAGCGCGGATGACGAGCTCCTCTGGAAGAAACGGCTTGGCCAGGTAATCATCACTTCCAAGCTCCAGACCAAGTACTCTGTCCAGATCTTTATCCCGCGCTGAAATGAATATTACCGGAGTGTCTGCTTCGGATTTAATTGACTTCAGCAGCTGATATCCATCCATCCCCGGGAGCATAATATCAAGTATCCATAAATGTGGAGGTTCCGGAATATGTTCAGAAGCTTCTTTCCCGTCGGTAAAGTGCTTTACTTGCCAGCCTTCCTTTTCCATGTAGGCTTTAATAACTTTTCCAAGATTTTCCTCATCTTCTACTAAGTTCACGACAAATTTTGTCATTGAGACCCTCTCCTTACCAGCTTGAAATGGAGCCCTCCGGAAGCTGCTGGACGGCTTCCTTCTGTCAGCTCGGTATAACTGCCGGTCTCCACGGCCGGCAGTCGCTATTTTATATACATTTTAATACATGCATGCAAATAATGAAAACAGAATGTGTATTTTACATGATATTGTAGAAGTGCTTTCCCCTTTTATGTCAACTGTCTTTAGAATAAGCTATGTTAAAGTTAGCTGTTGATGGCTGAATAAATACTTCGCTTTCAACCGGCCTGCCGTGGAGGATAATTTCGGGTGGGCTGCGCCCTATCCTCCAATCTCTTTCTTCCACGGGCCGGTTCCGCTTCGTGGTGGATGTCCGCTTTGGTTTTATCAGCAGGTATTCAAAAACAATTCATAGTTGTAACAGCGCCCTGCTGTTACTTGTGGGAAAATGAATCTGCTGCACTCGTCAATTTCACTGAAGGAGCAGCGATGAAATCTTCCCACTCTCTGGCAATATGTTCATGACACGTAAAAAATATAATCTGATGGTTTTCGTTAACTTGTTTCAGCGTTCTCCAGAGATTGCGTCTTCTCGGTTCATCCATATTCACGAGCACGTCATCCATAAAAACTGGAAGCGCCTGCTGGACCTGGATCAGAGAAAGTCTTACAGCACAGTACAGAAGTTCCCGCGTTCCCGTGCTGAGCTGGGCAGGGGTAAATAGGGCTCCGTCCCTTCTTTCTGCCAGAAGTTTTTTCTCTTCCAGCGGAATATGAATATGGGGATACTTTCCTTCCGTCATGTCTGAAAACATCCGGGAGGCTTTCTGAAGTACATCCGGCTGTTTTTCTTTTTCGTATATTGTACGGACTTTTTCGGCTATCATGTCTTCTGCTGCAAAAACTGCCCATTGAGCTGCAAGTTCTTTTAATGAATCTTTTTGTTTATTATAATTCTGCTGCAGTTCTGTATATGTTCCTTTTTCCTCCATCTCGCGGATCGACTGCTCAAGATGAAGTTTCTTTTCATATAGTTCCTCTTTCCGCCTTTTAACCTCCTCTGCTTCCCCGGCGAGAGCCGGCCTTTTGTTTTCTCCGATTTCCAGCTCCTTCAGCAGTTTTTTCTTCCGGCCTTCATCCGGAATAACAGCGTTCATCTGGTGAATACAGCTCACTGCTTCTTCTTTCTTCCCCCGCTTCTCTTCTTCTTCCACCATAAGCCTTGAAAACTGATTTTCATTACTGCAGGAAACCGATTCGATGAGTCTCTGCTGATCTTGTTGCAGCTGAAGTTTTTCAGCTTCTAATTGTTTCAGCTTTTCCTCGATATACTCCTGCTCTTCCTTTTTTTTCTTCACATCCTGCTCTTCTTTCTGATAATCATCCGCCGTTTGTTTTAAGGCCTGAACATGCATGTGTAATGGTTCTTCCACAGACAGACCAGCCGCCCTGGACGCTTCACTCCGGAACTGCTTCAGCCATGTTTCTGCCTCTTTTTTCTTATTATAAGAAGTTGTCATTCTTTCTGAAAGCTCCTGATACTGATCAGCTTTTTCCAGAGCATGTCGGCACACAGCAGTATCAAGGCCATAAGGAATTTCCGCTTCCTCGCACCATCGGTCTTTCTCTTTATGAAAGCTTTCCCAGTACTCCTGCAGAGTACCCATCTCCCCGGGAGCAGAATCTGTTGTTTTTGATCGTGTAAAACTGTACATGTAAAGGACAGTGCCAAATAAAAGGAGAAATATACCGGCAGCCCATTCTCCCAGAATAATTGCTCCCAAGGCGCCGGCAAAAGCCGCAGTGGAAAACCATTTTCCAGGGTAGTTTTTTTTTGCTTTTGGATGTTCTTCAGCAAGTTTTTTTCCCCGGAGCTGTTTTTCTTCAATTTTCAACATTCGTTCTTCTTCTGTCAGCTCCTCGAGCTTTTTCCTAAGGGGGGGAGTTACCACTATGCTTTCCAGGTGTATATCCGGTGGAAACTGACTTTGGAGCTGTTCCTGTTTCTTTTCTGTCTTCCGTATCTCCTCCGATGCTTCGGCATTCTGCTGCTCATAAAGCTCTGCTTTACCGAAGGATTCAAGGAGATGGTGAAGTCCCATTTTTTCTTTTGCAGTGAAGGAAAAAGGACGGACTGTTTTTCGATCCGCCTTTAACACTGCCTGCTTTTTTTCAATATCATGGAGTTCCGCTTTATTGCCTTCGTATGTTTCTATCATTTTTTTTGATAAAGCAGGCTCATAAAATTCCGCCCCTTTAACTGCTTCGTAGGATTTCCATACCGGAAGCAGTAAATCCTTTAATTCCTCTTCTTTCAAGCCGATCTGTATCTTCTTTTCCGCAGCTTCCAACTTTTCCAGCGACTGTTCTGCTGCCAGCAGATCTTCCTTTAAAACTTTGTATTGATCAAGCTTTTTTTTCCAGCCCTCAACTTCCCGTTTTGTTTCGTTCATTTCAATAACGAGTTTGTTGACAGCAGTCGTTCTGCCACGGGGCTTAAAAAGCTCTGCTGCTTTTTTCCGGGCAGTGCGCTGTGCAGAAAAAAGTCCGGTAATACCTGTAAGGGAAGTATCGAACAGCTGCTGATTTAATTCGGCCGGATCTGTTTCTTCCATTCGGCGCAGCTGATCAAGATCCATCCGGTACAAATGCCGGAACGTCGAACGGTCAATACCCTGGAGCAGTCCGGAAACAGCTGCCGGGCGGCCATTTTTTAATACAGTTGTTTCTCCACGCTTCGACCTGCTCTGTCTGCGTTCTATGTACCACTTATCCTTTCCGGAGTTTATAAGAAGCGACCCGCTGCACCCTTCTTGTCCAGCCGTCTGAAAACCGAAAAGGACCCCTTCAATAAATTCAAGAATAGTGGATTTCCCACTTTCATTATGGCCGAAAAAGAGCAGAGAGCCGTCCACCTCCCACTCTTTATTTTTCCACAGGCTGTAGGAATCAATTTTAATATAGTTCAGTTTCATCTGTTTTCCTCCTCCTGCACAGCGAGAAGAAGATTTGTTTCTGCCTGATTTAATATATCTTCCAGCTCCTCTTTTTGAAAACCGTTTAAGTGACGGCGGATAGAAGGGTGTTCCAGCAGGGACCGCAGGTACTCTGTAAGCTCCGAGGAATCTTCTTTCAGTTCTGCAGTGATTTTCTGAATATCTTCTGCAAGCTCTGAATGGCTTTCCACAAGAGGCTGCTTCGTTTTTAATTTCATAGACTCCACTATCAGCTCGTCCTGATCGAATTCCTCCCTCAAAAGCCCGTGCAGTTCCTTTTTGTTTCTATGCATCCAGTAATGAAGGTTTCCTCTTCCCTGAAATTCCATCGAACAGAAAACTGCCGTTTCCGTCACCGGCAGAAGCCGCCCGGCCTGCAGAATAAGATCATTAAAAGTTTCGGCTCGTTCGATCGGTACTTCAGCTCTTGTCCATATGACTTTAGACGACTGTATAAAATCCAGGTCTGTTTCCTCCCGGGACATCGTTACCAGGCAGGCTCCCTTTTCGCCGGTTTCTTTTCTATGGCCGCCCTGTATGCATCCTGGATAAACAATAGCCGGGTTTCTGCTGAGCACCTGATGTTCATGAATGTGCCCGAGTGCCCAGTAGTCCATGCCGGTATTTTTAAGCTCCTGTACTGTAAAAGGAGCGTACGGTTCATGAGTTTCCTGGGAAGATTCCTGTCCATGAAGAATCGCGATGTGCAGTCCTTCCTCATTTCTTTTATTAAACATAGGTATCGGAGAAGCAGTATAAGCTTTCTCCGGATAGATGAAGCCATATAAAAAAACTTTTTCTTCCGGCAGTTCGTGGATCATCACGTCACCTTCCGGAGGAAAAATGTGAACATTTTCAGGCAGCTGAACTGCTTCTTCATTCGTGAACGGATCATGGTTCCCATGCACGGCATAAACGTGGATACCTGCTTTCTCAAGTTTTTCCATCTGCTTTTTGAAAAACCACTGCGCATGAATGGACCGCTCTTCGTGGTGATAAAGGTCACCACTTATTATCATAAAATCCACGCTGCGGTTTACCGCTTCCGAACAAATAGTTGAAAATGCATCATAAGCAGCCCGTGCCAGCTTATTTTCCAGCTCCCGGGAAATATTGTCCGGAGCCTGAATACCACGGTCAAGATGCAGATCCGCACAATGAATAAAAATGGCCATTTAATCACCTCGTCATATTTAAAATGAATGATTATTCATTTTGTGGTACTATTTAGGCAGGAAGGGAGGAAGTATGTATGAAAACTTATTATTTAACAGCATACAGCCCGGGCGGAGAACATCTGATCAATGAATCTCTTCAGGCAGATACAGACGACGAAGCTGTAAAAGCTGCTGTCAAAAGGCTTGAAGAAGAAGAATTGACCGATGTACCGAGCCGTCTTGTCCGCTCTTCCGGCGGTATGCTTCATTTTCACCCTTAACCTGTACACTGCCGGACTTTACTCTTCCGGCAGTGTATAAAAAGTTCCGCTGATTTTACTGAGCAAAACGTTCTCATCGTTATGAATAGTACATTCCACATACTGTACACCGCGTCCCTTTTTTAAAAAGTAGGCCGCCGCATGAAGACTTCCGCTTTTTTCCGTACGGAGAAACTGGGTTTTCAGTTCAAGGGAGACGGATGGTTTTTCGTTAAATGCAGCGCAGAGATGACCCATCGCTGTGTCCGCCATATAAGTAATAATTCCTCCATGAATAAATCCGACCGGATTATACATTAATTCTGAAACAGGAGCCTCCAGCCTCACTTCTTCTTTCTCTTCATCATATTCGAATGAAAAATCAAATAAAGAATACAAAAAAACTTCTGGAGTTCCGTCTTTGTGAGCTTTAAGTGCTTCTACTGCTTTTTCTTCCCATTGTTCTGCCAAAGTAGCTTCACCTCTTTCTAATGCTTATTTTAACATGAATACAAAAAAGGACGGCATAAAAAAGAATCCCGCAGCTGCGGGATTCTCTTAAATTAACCTTCCTGGTTCTCTTCCGTGCCGTATAGAGATTCCAGTGGCTCTGTAATGATTTTGTTAAGATCGCCGACAAGCTGGCTCATCTTCTGCTCTTCTTCCATCAGCTTCATAATCTGCTCATGCTGCTGGACAACTTCAAACTGCTTCTGCGCCTGCTGGACTTCTTCTTCAGAAATCTGCTCGCCCTGCATCTGCTTCTGCTGAAGTTCCATCTGCATTTGACGGAAATTATCGAGCATTTTCTTAGCTACTTCATCATTGTTAATTTCTTCGTGAAGCTGCTTAAGTTTTGTAAACTCTTCGCTTTCCTGAAGTTCTTTCGCTAGTTCGTGTGCCTTATCGAATGGATTGGCCATAAATATAATCCTCCTTGGTTTCTTTGCCCGCCCTTGAGGGCGTTTTTTTGGCAACTCCGTTAGACTGTAACATAAATGAACTTATTATGCATCCCATTACCATATGAAAAGAAGAAAAACTCCTTGTATCAGCCCGACGACGGCTCCAATTAGTGCTCCAAGCACAGCAATCATTTTCAATTCACGGTTTGCTATTATAAGAAGCATTTCCTCCAGCCGGGCCAGCGGGAAAGTATTGACTTCTCTTGTTACGAGGTCCCGTATCCCAATATGCTTCATGATAGATTTAATGTACTTTGAAAGAATCATGGAAGCAGTGGACAGAATTGAAGGGATAACCCTGGTGTTCAAAAATTCCTCGTAGCGTCCGCTCCATGCAGAAAGCGGCCGGCTCCATTCACCCACAACCGGAGCCCTTCCTACAAGAGCTGATGTCAGCATGGATATCTGCTCATTCAGTTTATCTTCTGATAAAAAGTAGTCCGGAGACCTTGCAGTCGTTTCCCTCCATTCTTTCAGCAGCAGCTCTTCCATCAATTTTTTAGTGTCTTCATCCTTCAGGAACCTGACAAGCTCTCTTGCAATCATATCCGAAAGAGAAAAACGGTGGGTCAGTCGTCCAACAAAAGAAGAAAAATTCCCTTTGGACTGAAGATACTGTGTAAGCATCGTATCAATCTTTTCCCTGCCTTCAACCGAATCGACGTATTCTGCTCCTTTCCAGGAGATCTGGTCCACAATTACTGGAATTCTTTTTTCCACAGCGGTGTTCCATGATGGCGGCATCCATTCCCTGACCGGACGGTGCTTATACTGTTCAAACAGTTCGTAAACTTTTGCCGTAAGTCCTTTTTCGATATTGATACGAAGATCATGCAGCTGATCTTTTCTCCCTATATGATGCTCCACCCACTCGTCCAGTGTCCGCTCTTCCTCCATCATTTCCCGGACAGCCTGCTGCAGCCGCTTTTCTACTTCTTCCACGAGAAAACCTTCTGCAAGCTTTTCTTTCATACCTTCCGGTGTCACAAGATGGTCCTCCACGAGCATCCCGAGGTTGTCTGCTATTTCCCCGCGCCTTTTCGGAATAAGTCCTGGAGTAAAGGGAACTTGTTTTTTACCTATATACCATGCCCTGTAGGGCCGGAAAAGCATACGGATGGCTACAATATTAGTGCCCCCGCCGATCACTCCTCCTATGAGAATGACCAGAAGGAGCATGCCGAAATCACCCATTTTCATCCTCCTAGCTGACTAAACGTAATTTGTATTTTACCCTATCGTGATTCTTTTTTCCAAAATGAGGCTGCTTTTATCCTTTACCCTTTCATGATACGATTAAGACGAATTTTTAAGGAGGAGATCATTTTGATTCAGCATTTTCAATGGAAAGAACGCCCTCCGTTTGGATGGACCTTTACTTTTTATTACAAACAAGCACGTCATAAAGGAACGTACCAGAAAGATGGAAAAATTCACTGGCAGCTGCCGGAAACGATTCCTCCGGATGATAAATCCTTTCTGGAAACGGCAGTGCATGATCTGATGCTTTACCATGTATACGAAGACCACTAGAAAGCGGGGATCAGCGGTCATGAACGACAAACAGCCTATTATACTAAAACATGGCACAACAGAAATTCAGCTAATGGAAGAAGAGCTTTCCTATGAAGAGCAGCTTCTTCTGCAGAAACTTCTCTCCCCTCCCTCTGCTGATGTTCCAACGGGGCAGATCGACCGGCTTCTGCATGAACTTCTTCTTCTGAACGGAAAAGTACCCCCTGAAGAATGGAGCAGATACCTCACATTCCCGGTGCGGTCCGTGTATATTTTTCTCCCTCATCCCCTGGAGGACCGGGAAGATTTTTCTGAAGCCGTCCAGGCTTTTTTTTCGGGAAGTACAAAGCTTTTTTGGAAAAATTCACGGGAAGGGCTGTTTTTTCAAAAAATGGACGATATGTCAGAAATGGATGAAGATGCTTCCATTATTGACACGCTCGCAGCAGATTTTTTTATCCGTCCGGCTTTTTACATCGGCTCCATTATCCACCATCCCGAACAGTTGAATGCACAGATCGAATGGGAAAGCTCTTTGTTTCGGGAAGTAACAGCATCACTTCCGGAAAAACATTTCTTCAAAGAACAGGAGCTGACTTTATATTATCTTCTAAATCATCTTTCAAAAGAAAGACTTCATACTGTATCGCAGATTCTTGCTTCTGTTAAGGACGATCCTGCTTTGCTGCAGTCGGTCCACTGCTTTCTCGAATGCGGTATGAACATATCCTCGGCTGCCAAGCAGATGTATATGCACCGTAATACGATGCAGTACCGGGTCGATAAATTCATTGAAAAAACCGGCATTGATATCCGCCGCTTTCCGAATGCAGCTGCTGTGTATATGCTCCTTCTCGCAGATCCGTCTGCTCATAACGACTGATATCGGCAGAATGCACAAAAACTGCAGCAGCTTTTTGTGCATTCTGCCGATAGTATTGAAAACCCTTTCACGATAAACTGAAGTCAGTTCAAATTCAGACATCATTGGAAGGAGTTATTACTTATGGCAGATATAGCTTTCAAAAACCTTTATAAAATTTATGATGGGGACGTTCAGGCTGTAACAGATTTTAACCTGGATATTTCCGATAAAGAATTTATCGTATTCGTTGGGCCTTCGGGCTGTGGTAAATCGACAACACTTCGAATGGTCGCAGGACTTGAGGACATTTCCAAAGGAGATCTTTACATCGGTGACGACCGGGTCAACGAAGTTGCTCCTAAAGACCGGGATATCGCTATGGTTTTCCAGAACTACGCGCTTTATCCCCATATGAACGTGTATGAAAATATGGCTTTCGGCCTGAAGCTTCGTAAGTTTCCTAAACAGGAAATCGATGAAAGAGTAAAAAATGCCGCTAAAATACTCGGACTGACTGAAATGCTGGACCGCAAGCCAAAAGCTATGTCCGGTGGTCAGCGTCAGCGGGTCGCACTTGGTCGTGCGATTGTCCGTAATCCAAAAGTATTCCTTATGGACGAGCCGCTTTCCAACCTTGATGCGAAACTGCGTGTGCAGATGCGTGCGGAAATTATAAAACTGCACCACCGCCTGCAGACAACTACTATTTACGTGACACACGATCAGACGGAAGCTATGACTATGGCATCCCGTATCGTCGTTATGAAAGACGGTCTTGTTCAGCAGGTGGGTCCTCCAAAGGAAATTTACGACTATCCGGAAAATGTCTTTGTCGGAGGATTCATCGGTTCCCCTGCTATGAACTTCCTGCACGGCAAGCTGAACGGAGATACGTTCGAAATGAACGGTCACAAAGTAAAAGTTCCTGCCGGGAAATTAAAACTGCTGAAGGATTACGATCAGAAAGAATTAATTCTCGGTATCCGCCCGGAAGAAATTCATGATGAACCACTCGTTCTTGAGGCTTCTGAAAATTCCCGTTTTACGGCTACTATTGATGTAGCAGAGCTGATGGGTGCAGAAACTTTCCTCTACTCCAAAGTTGCCGACCAGTCGTTTATCGCACGGGTCGACTCCCGGACGGACGTTGAAAGCGGAACTGAAATAGAACTTGCTTTTGATATGAATAAAGTCCACTTCTTTGACCCTGATTCAGAACAGCGTATCCGCTGATCCAACAATAGGCTGACCCAATGTGTTGTTGGGTCAGCCTATTCAGGCTGTCTATTAAGTATTTTTTATACAGGCGTAGACATTTCCCTGCTTTCGCCTCCGCAGGGCAAACAGCTGACGGCGAGCCCCACGGCAGGCTGAGCGCAGGAGAAATCTATACGTTCAAAAGAATAATTATTCCCTTCAATGGATAAACTCCTTATCCTGCCCGCGGAAGCTGCCGGTCTCCTCCCAGGCAGACCGGGGGGAAACGGAGTTTTTTCTTTTTGTCGTCAACCACTAACTTTAACATTTCTTTTCAAATGAAGCTTCCTCTGCTACTATATTAGGAAACATACGTTTGCAGGAGGTAGTAATAAAATGAATTTTACAGCGATAGATTTCGAGACCGCTTCAAATGAACAGGGCAGTGCGTGTGCCATTGGACTGGTACACGTAAAAGACAGCGAAATTGTAGATGAAGTATATTCTTTAATAAAACCGTTCACTCCTTATTTTGATCCGAAATGCGTCCGTGTGCACGGCCTGACGTGGGAAGATGTGCGCATGGCTCCTGACTTTTCAGAACTCTGGCCTCGTGTGGAACCGATGATTGAAGGAAATCTTCTTCTCGCCCACAATGCCGCTTTCGATGTCCGTGTTCTTCGTTCCGCTCTTGACGTCCACAGGATTCCATACCCGAACGTTTCCTATAACTGTACCGTGCAGATTGCCAAAAAAACCTGGCCGGAGTTTTATAACTATAAACTGTCGACGATTGCCCACGAGCTTGACATCACCTTTGAACATCACCATGCCCTGGAAGATGCCCGCGCAGCAGCTGAGATTATGCTCCGCGCTGAAGAAATTCACGACGCTTTTGATGAAGAAACCTTTCTCCAGCGGCTTTCAATAGCCAATGGGCTGCTTGCTCCGGGACACTGTATTACGCCCGGCACCAATAAAAAAAGAAGAAACCCGGCACTGTCAGGCCGGATTTCAAAATAGGAAAGATTTAGTTTGATATGAAATTAGTCAGGCTGTTCCGAAAGGTTATACCCGGAACAGCCTGTGTTTATTTCCTATTCTTTTATAAGCTCCGGCTCCGTAGCTTCCTGAATTTCTTCAAAAGAAGATCCATCAAGAATTTCTTTTAAAACCAGACCGTTATCCGTCACGTCAAGCACTGCACGATCTGTAATAATCCGGTCGACGACTCCCTTCCCTGTGAGCGGGAGACTGCACTCTTTTACAATTTTGGGAGTCCCATTACGGCTGACATGGTCCATGATAATAATGACTTTTTTAGCACCATGTACGAGATCCATTGCTCCTCCCATACCTTTAATCATCTTTCCCGGAATCATCCAGTTTGCCAGGTCTCCATTTTCGGCAACTTCCATTCCCCCAAGAATAGCTACATCAATATGTTCTCCACGTATCATCGCAAAAGATTCGGCGCTGCTGAAATAAGCAGCTCCCTTTGCTGCAGTAACGGTTTCCTTACCTGCATTAATAAGATCAGGATCCAGTTCCTCTTCTGAAGGATACGGCCCGATACCGAGAAGACCGTTTTCAGACTGCAGCATAACCTGCTTGTCTTCTGAAAGATAATTCGCCACCATAGTCGGCATCCCAATTCCTAGGTTTACGTAATCCCCGCTCTGTATTTCTTTTTCTGCCCGCCTTGCGATTGTTTCCCTCATCGCTTTTCGGTCTACTGCCATGCTGTTCCCTCCTTTATGCTTCCTTTACCGTCCGTCTTTCCACACGGTTTTCCTGTTCCGCTTCAATCATCCGATTTACGTATATACCCGGAGTGTGAATGTGGTGGGGATCAAGTGTGCCGGCTTCGACGAGATGCTCCACTTCTGCGATAGTTGTTCTGCCTGCCGCAGCTATCATAGGATTGAAATTCTGGGCGGTTTTTCGATAAATCAGATTGCCGTAAGTGTCTCCGGTATGTGCACGTACAATACTTACGTCTCCAGTGATAGCTTGTTCCAGAACGTATTCCCTGCCGTCGAATTTACGCACTTCTTTTCCTTCGGCAATTTTGGTCCCGACGCCTGCCGGTGTGTAAAAAGCCGGTATTCCGGCTCCGCCTGCACGGAGACGTTCTGCAAGTGTTCCCTGAGGAACAAGTTCCACTTCCAGTTCGCCGTTGATTACCTGTCTTTCAAATTCCTTGTTTTCTCCTACGTAGGA
>PWLM01000250.1 GCA_003560495.1 Bacillus sp. (in: firmicutes)
ACTGCTGCTGAATTTACAAACTCTTAATATGCAGCTGAACATGCGCATGTTATTATATAACCGTACGATTATATAAAAGCGGAGGGTTTTTTCATGACCAAACCAGTTCTTTATTTTTTATGCACCGGCAATTCCTGCCGCAGCCAGATGGCGGAAGGCTGGGGAAAGTATTATTTAAGCGGGGAGTGGGACGTGTACTCTGCCGGTATTGAAGCGCACGGGGTCAATCCAAAAGCTGTCGAAGCGATGCGTGAAGTCGATATTGATATTTCCGGACAGAGTTCGGACACGATCGACCAGGATCTGCTGCAGAAGGCCGATCTCGTTGTCACACTGTGCGGCCATGCCAACGATGTATGTCCAGCGACTCCACCGAATAAGGAACGCGAGCACTGGGGATTTGACGACCCGGCAAAAGCAGAAGGAACGGACAGCGAAAAATGGGCGGTGTTCCAGCGCGTCCTGGATGAAATTGTGGAGCGTATTAAGGAGTTTCACGAAACAGGAAAATAACAGCCAGGTCGGTTCCTCAATGGAGCCGGCTTTTTTATGTAATTTTATTCCCATTCTTGGTATGGTAAAAGAGAGAGGAAAAAAGAAAACAGGAGGGAAAGGTATGGATGTATTTGAAGCAGTCAAATCCCGGAGAAGCAGTGGAAACATAACGCAGGATCCTGTTCCGGACGAACTGATCGAAAAAGTACTCGAAGCAGCTACGTGGGCACCGAGTCATCATAAAACAGAGCCTTGGCATTTTTACGTCATTACAGGGGAAGGAAGAAAAGCGCTCGGGAAGGTGTATAAAGACATCGCACGCGAAAAGCAGGTAGAGAAAGGTGAAACAAACGAAAAAAAGCTGGAGAAAGCAGTGGAAAAGGCGTACCGTGCACCAGTCGTTATCGCAGCGGTCGTCGAGCCGAACCAAAAAGAGAAAGTGCTGGAGCAGGAAGAGCATGCCGCGGTGAATGCAGCGATTCAAAATATGCTTCTTGCAGCACACGCCCTCGGACTCCGGACGTTCTGGCGGACGGGAGAAGCAGTGACCCACCCTTCCATGCAGCAGCTGCTGAAGCTCGATGAAAAAGCCCAGGTGCTCGGATTAATCTACCTCGGCATGGCAGCGGATAAAGAGCTCCCACCGGGGAAAAGAAAACCTGTGGAAGAAGTCACTACGTGGCTCCGCTCGGAAACTGATTTTGAATAAAAGCTGAGTCAAAGCTGTAAGAGCCTGCTGCGGTGAAAGCCGGCAGACTCCTCCGCGGCAGCAGGCTCAAGCATCTGGAAATAAAAGCAGATGATTTTCGAGCAGTTTATAACAGAGCAGAGAAAATAATTATTAAAGAGGTGCTTGATGAAAATAATTAGAGATGTCGGAGAGGGGATTGATCTGGAAAGGGTGCTTGCGAAGCCGCTCGTCGCACACCTTGCGACAGTGGAGAAAGACCTGCCAAGAGATTCCCCCGTGTGGTTTCTCTGGAAAAATGAAAAGCTGTGGATCATCGGTACAGCGGCTGATTCATTCCCTGGTCGGATAAAAAACAATCCAAACTGCGCAGTGGGAATCGTGGATTTTGATTCATCCACCGGGAAGTTTATACATATAGGATTCAGGGGCAGGGCAGTAGTGAAAAAATTTGATCCATCACTTGCTGAAAAACTGATAGCTCGTTATCTCGGACCGGACGCTGGAAAGTGGGATCCGCGCTTTCAACACCTGGATGATTCCAATGTACTGCTTTGCTTCACGCCGGAAACAGTGGTCGTAAGGGATCAGTCGTATCGTCTTCCATCAGTACCCTGACCGGACAGGAGCGGTTTAAAAGCAGGGAGAATTTCAGCGGAGCAATTGGTAGAATTAATCGGAAGTTTGGTAGAAATCGAGAGGAAATTGGAAGTATTATCGGCAGTTGGTAGAATTACTACCGAAGTTGGCAGAATTCCAAGGGGAGATTGGAACTATTCCGAGGAAAGTTGGTAGAAATCCGACCGTCAGTTGGTAGAATTCCAACCGTTCCTCTTCAAAATTTACTCGTTACAGATCTAATCAGAACGCAGAAGCGCCTATCGTTTGCGCCGGCTCCGCAAACGAAAAAAAGGCTGTCTCAACAGGGTTATTGAGGCAGCCTTTTCGTAAAAAATCACGAAGTCGTATTGGCGTTTTCTTTTTCGAAATACGTGTAGTCGGAAAGAATCTCTTCCACCGTATCCTGTTCTTTTTCTGAAATCATCGTCTTAATCTTCTGTCCCTTGTCCAGTTCCATAATCAGCTGGCGGCGGGATTTTTTTGTTTTACCCCATTTCATGGAGCGGATTTTCGACCAGCGGGCGTGGTAGCCGGCAAAGACGACACCTTCTCCCTGAATCTCAAATACACGGTCGAGTGTCAGAAGAATGTAGAGGCCTGTGATAAAAACGGCAATAAACAACAGTGTAGCTGTAAGAAAATTATTAAATACTTCGATCACTAGAAGCACCGACAATATAAGAACAATGTAGCACGAGTACACAGACATTTTGTAAACCAGGGATTCCGTATGCAGTTTGCGTGGATCGGATGTGCGGAATACGGCTGTCTGCCGGTTGAGCCGGCGGAAACGGTCGGAAAATAAATGATAGATGGCGATGACACTCATTACTACCGCCGTAAATAAATAAAGCCAGGGCATGGGCTTGTTCCTCCTAATTTAAAAGCTCTGTTTCCCATCATATCACGGTCCAAACGACGGGAAAAGAGAAATTAGGGCTGCCCCTGAACCTTTGAATCAAAAAAGAAATCAGGAGTACTTTTTCCGGGTCCTGTCGTAGGCGTGCGCAGATTCAAAATCCTTCTGCGTAAGTCCGCCCTGGTCATGTGTACTCAGTTTTACGGTGACATTTTTGTAGTCAAGCACAATATAGGGATGGTGCTGTCTGTCCTCTGCAATTTCTGCCAGTGACTGAATAAATTGTACCGCTTTCGGAAAAGAAGGAAGTTCATACGTTTTGGAAATCCACTTTTCACCTTCTGTTTCCCATCCGTCCGAGTCTTCCAGGTTCTGTTTTACTTCTTCCTGCGTTAATACCATTGGGTTCCTCCTTTAATATTTCGTGAAAATTCAAATAATTACCTGTATCATATCAGAAAATCAGATAGAAGCAAAGGAGGGAAAGAATCCTTTCCGAAACAGGGTTATAAAAAAAGATAGTGGGGAATAAAAAACACCATAGAGGAGGCTTCACAGAGGCATTTACAAAAGTACCAGTCCTGCTGATCCTGTTGTAGATGCAAAGTAAACAACACGGCCGGACACCACGAATGTATTAGTTGTTCTACGTCAGGATTTGATATATTTCTGATGAAATGCATTCCGGGCAGACGAAAACACGAGCGTAACCTGAAGAATTACTAAAGGGCTGCCAGAAAATGCAGTACTTTTCCTGTTGCACAGGCAGAAAAGTAGGAGGACTATCGGAAAGGAAAGCAGGTGAAACACATGAAAACTTGTTCGCAGTGTGAAGGAAACTCGCCGCCGAAAGAAGCAGGACAGCTTATTTTTTCAAGTTTTGACTACCGGATTTTTCAGGCCATTGCTGAAGAGTTTCAGCCGGATAACGCAGAGCTTGGGGGGGCGAAAACCCAGGTGCATCTTACCTATGACTCCTGGGATATGCTTCGGGCCCTTTTTTACAAACTGGAAAAAAAGTTCAGCAGGCGGGAACTTGAAAAAATAAGCGGCAGAATTATCACGAGTTTCACACCCGAAATGCAGCTTACGGCTAATTTCCCTATCAGCCAGCTGCGGGAGCAGGTGAAGCATCCTGAGTGTGTGAAAATTATTCAGGAACAGCTTTTTCAGTCTCACCTGCAGCCTATTATCAGTACCGCAAATGCAGAAGTGTACGGATACGAATTCTGGCTGAAGCCGAAAAGTAAGCTTTATCCGTTCGAAACAAAACAGCTTCTGGAATTCGCCAAAAAATCCGGGCTGGATGTACTGCTTGATTCGCAGGCACGGTACACAGCAGTGCGGACGAGTGCCTACAAGCTGGAGCGGGGCGTGAAACGCTTTATTAATTTTCTTCCATCTACTATCTCTGCTCCGCAGGACAGCCTGCACAGCACGTTTCAGGCAGCCCGTGACTACGATGTAGCGATGGATGATATCGTACTGCACGTTTCCCGCATGGAAAAGCTCCGGGACGTCAAGCACCTGTACTACATTTTCAATGAGTGCCGGAAAGCAGGTGTTAAAACCGCCCTGAATGCGACATCCGAAAGTGTTAATTTTTCGAGTCCCCACCTGCAGCGGCTCCGGCCGGACATTATTTCAGTCGGGCGCTCGCTTACCGAAGACTGTCATCTGGATGAAGAAAAAATAGAAAGAATCCGTCTTCTGAAGGCAGCTGCGGAACAGATAGACAGCCTCCTTCTCGCCAATGGTATTCATTCAAAAGAAGAGTATGAAGCGGTCCGGCCTTACACAGATCTCGTGCAGGGAGAATATATCGGAAAGCCGCATCCGATGCCGAGCGGCTAGAAGGTGCAAAAAGGTTCACTTAGGC
Organism: Bacillus sp. (in: firmicutes); assembly: GCA_003560495.1. Taxonomy (GTDB): domain Bacteria; phylum Bacillota; class Bacilli; order Bacillales; family Salisediminibacteriaceae; genus Alkalicoccus. The sequence goes on from PWLM01000250.1 coordinate 4,543, forward strand.
GAACCTTTTTGCACAAAATCAGTACGAGCAAAGGAAAGGGGAAGATACGTTGAAACTAATGATTATTTATATGCATCCTTCCTGGGACAGCTTTAACGGCGCCTTGTACGAGGCAGTTACGAAGCATCTGCCGAAAGAGGAAGTTACAGTATACGCTCCCGGCGTGGAAGCATTCGATCCTCATTTGACCTGGGAGGAATACAAAAACTCCTTAAATTACGAATACGCTGCTGAACTGGAAGCACCGCACCGGGATCTGCAGGAAGCGGACCATATTCTCTTTATGTTCCCCCTCTGGTGGGGGTCTTTTCCCGCGTCCGGTAAAGGCTTTGTCGACCGCGTTTTTTCCTACGGTCTCGCTTATGAGCTTGAAGGGGAAAAGCCGGTACCTAAACTGAACGGCAAAAAAGCGTCGCTTGTGTTTACGACAGGCACTCCTCCGGACGCTTTTCATGAAGAAGGGCTCTACCGGAATGTCGTGAACAACATTGACGATCATCTGCTTGAGTTCTGTGGACTGGAGCTTTCTTCCGTACTGCATTTCGGAGACGTAATTCAGGCTTCTGACGAAAAGCGGAACCGGATGCTTCTCGACGCGGAAACATTTGCCCGTAATCTCGCGTTCGAGTTGACCGAATAAAAAGCCCCCGGAGAAAAAAATTCTCCGGGGGTTTCGTCTGTTTCATTACTTGCCGGGAGCCGGCGCTGCTTGTTCCTTCAGCTTTTCGTTGGCTCCGACAAAGTCATCCCATTTTTTCTTCGGGGCATTCCAGTGCTGCTCGTTGCCCGGCAGGTCGTCAAACCATGCGGCATCATCCGGACAGTCGAGCACCATAAACTTCCCGTAGTTGTTGTCGCGGGACTGGTGGTATTTCAAATAGGCTTTGCCGTCTTCAATCGCAAGAATTTCAATTTTTCCGGACGTGTGGCTCATGGAAAGACGTACGCGCTTTCCAAGGCCGGACGTTTTTGCTTTCGCTTCTTCTACTGCATCATACGCTTCTTTCAGGGAAAGAACAAAATCGTTGTTTCCTGCGACCGGACGGTTGATGAAGAAGTAGTACGGTGTCACACCCGCCCAGGAAAGTTTATCGAGCAGCTCGGCGAGAACGTTTGGATCGTCATTGATTCCCCGGAGTACCGGCGTCTGGTTGACGACAATGGCACCTGCGTTATGAAGAAATTCAAACCCTTTTTTCGCTTCCGGCGTAATTTCACGCGGATGGTTAATATGGGCCATGACGTAAATCCGCTGCTCCGGCGTGGAGAATTCCTTAATCAGGTCATGCAGGTCCTCGTCCTCGTAAATACGCATCGGATTAAATACCGGCATTTTGGAGCCGAGACGGATAATTTTCACATGCGGAATTTCCCGGAGCTGCTCGATAATTTTCCGCAGCTTGCGCGTCGCAAGAATGAGGGAATCTCCGCCGGTTAACAGAACGTTCGTAATTTCCGGATGGTTGCGGATGTATTCGATACCCGGTGAAACGTCTGACATAGCTTCCTTGATATCGTTACGGAAAAGACGTTTCCGGAAACAGTAGCGGCAGTAGGCTCCGCACACTTCGGATACAATCAGAAGTGCGGTCTGATCGTATTTGTGCTGACACCCGGGCACGACGTAGTTCGTATCTTCATCGGAAGCATCCCAGCGGCCGTATTCCTCCAGCTCCCCTTCGTTCGGGATAACGAGCTTACGGATCGGGTCCTGCGGATCGCCCCAGTCGATCAGTCCAAGGTAATATTCATTTACGCGGAAAACAAACTTTTCAGTGATCTGTTTCAGTTTGGCTTTTTCTTCATCTGAAAGGTGGGGGACCTTCTCGATGTTCATAATATACTTCGGCTGTGCCATGTGCAGCACCCCTTTCATATGATATACGCTCATTTAAACACAGTCTTCTGAATTGGTCAAAAATGGATAATATTTTTAATTTTTGTTAAATAGTGAATCGATAATTTCATAAATGAAGCGTTTTCGAAGGGTTCGCATACGGATCTTTTTTCCGCTAGAATAGGAATAGAAGAAAGGGGGAGGAAGCATGCCCGAAGAAAATGACGTATTTGCGAAAATCAGCCGCAGCCGGGAGTCTCTGAGTAAATCCCACAAAAAAATCGCAGAATATTTAATTGCAAACAGGGAATCGGCCCCGTTTTTAACAGCTTCCCGATTGGCAAAAAAAGTGGAGGTCGGGGGTGCCACGGTAGTGCGCTTCGCCACAGGCCTCGGCTATAAAGGCTACCCGGACTTGCAGCGGCATCTCCAGGAAGCACTGCAGCGTAAACTGACGTCCGCGGAAGTTCTTAAGAAGACGACAGAAGGAAGCGGACGCTCCGACCAGGTGCTGACAGAAGTTCTTCAGGATGACATGGATAACCTGCAGACGACCCTCGGACAGATCCAGCCGGAAACATTTGAAGCGATCGTCGAAGATCTCGTCCACGCGGACCGGATTTATATCGTCGCCTACCGCAGCGCCGCAAGCATCGGTTCCTATCTCGCCTTTTATCTTGACCTTGTGCTGCAGAATACAGAACTACTCCAGGAAGCAGACGGCGTATCAGAGCATCTGCTCGACATTACCGAAAACGATGTCGTCCTCGGCCTCGGATTTGCCCGCTATACGAAACGGACCGTGGAAGTGATGAAATACGTCCAGTCCCGCGGGGCGAATACGATCG
>PWLM01000113.1 GCA_003560495.1 Bacillus sp. (in: firmicutes)
AGCTGCGGAGCAGGCTGCCGCTGAAGAAGCTGCTGCTGCTGAAGAAGCCGCCGCTGAGGAAGAAGCTGAGCAGGCTGCTGCTGAAGAAGAAGCTGCTGCCGAAGAGGCTGTTGAGGAAGAAGAAGACGTTCAGTCTACTTCCAGCGAGCCGGAAGGCGAAACTCTTAACGTAGAAGCTACTGCCTATACAGCTTTCTGTAATGGCTGCTCCGGTGTAACTGCTACAGGTATTGATCTTCGAAGCAATCCTAACCAGAAGGTTATCGCAGTAGACCCTAACGTCATTCCACTAGGTTCCACTGTACATGTTGAAGGATACGGTACAGCTGTAGCCGGCGACACAGGTGGCGCAATTAAAGGCAACAAGATTGACCTCTTTATGCCTGAACGGAGCGATGCTGTAAACTTCGGACGACAGAATCTTGAAGTTACAATCGTAGACACTCCTTAATAGTTATTACTTTTACAAAAGGCCGGCTCATTTCTGAGCCGGCCTTTTTTCGTTTGTGGAGTAAGTTTTTTTATTTGAACATTTATTCTACCGATTATATACACAGTCCCCCTCTTCTCTTCAGAACTTACTACTGCTTTTCCCGCTTCCCAGTTTGTGCTATAAAGAAAGAGAAAGGAGCGATTCGATGCCACAGTATTATCAGGAAACACTGAATTTCCATAACACGGAGGAAATTAAAGTCAGATATGAGAAGCTTCTCAGAGAAAAAATTTCCTCTGTTAAACAGCTGGAAGACTGGCTTACAAGGGTTTCCCGCCTTCAGGAGGAAATTGAAGAAGGATTGTCCGGTCATTACATTGATTTTCAATGCCTCAGTAACTCTCCGGAAACAAAAAAACAATTTGAATATGACCAGAAATTCATTGAACCTCTTCGCAAAAAATATACAGCACTGCTGGATGAAAAATTGTTAAACTCTACTTTTCTGCATGAACTCCCGCAGGATTTTTACAATCAGCTTCTGAAACGAAAGAAAAACTCCCAGGAGTTGTTTCGTGAAGAAAATATTAAGCTTGAAATTGAAGAAGACCGGCTTGCATCCGAGTATTTTGAAATAACGGGAAATATGGTCGTAGACTGGGAAGGAGAAGAAAAATCTTTAAGTGAACTTTCACCTTTATTCGAAAGTACAGACCGTGAAACTAGAAAGAAAGCAATGACGCTCTCTAATGAAGCTTTTATAGAAAAAGAAGCAATACTTCAGCAGATTATGACAGAATTAATTAATATTCGACATAAAAAAGCACTAAACGCCGGATTAACGAGCTACAGGGATTATATGTTTAAACAGTACGAGAGATTCGATTACACGCCGGAGGACTGCCATCGGCTTGCTCAAGCTGTAAAAAAGCATATTTCCCCCCTGAAAACAGTTTCTCAGCGCCGGCATCAAAAAGAGTTACACCTTGATGAATACCGTCCGTGGGATGCACGGGGTACAGGCCCTGACGAAATTCCCCTGAACCCATTTACTAATCCGGAAACACTCGTCGATAAAGCCGCCAGGATATTCGGGCACCTCGATCCGCATTTTTCGGGCCTTCTGCGCACAATGGACAATAAAGAAATACTCGATTTAACTGCCCGAAAAGGAAAGGCACCCGGAGGATTCTGCACCCCCCTCCCTGTAACCGGTTATTCTTTTATATTCATGAATGCTTCCGGTACCCATGATGACGTGGTGACGATTCTTCACGAAATGGGACATTGTATTCACAATGATTTATCGAGCCATTTCCACCTGGCAGACTATAAAGAAACACCGATGGAATCTGCCGAACTCGCCAGCATGTCTATGGAACTGCTTACTATGGATTACTGGAATTATTATTACGAAGACAGCAGGACGCTGCGTCAGGCAAAACGAAACCACTTCCGCGATATTTTATCGTTTCTACCTATGGGGGTTATTATTGATCAATTTCAGCACTGGATGTATGAAAATCCTGGACATACTGAGAAAGAACGTCTCGAAAGATTCAGAGAGCTCCAGGAGGAATTTGATGCCGACCATATAGAATGGACAGGTTTTGAACACTGGAGAGAACGATCCTGGATGCGTATTCTCCATATATTTGAAGTTCCTTTTTACTTTATCGAATACGTTATCGCACAGCTGGGTGCTCTGCAGATTTATAAAAACTACCGGGAAAACCCGGAGAAAACACTAATGAACTACAAAAGAGCCTTAAAATCCGGTTCTTCCAAGTCATTACCTGAAATATACGAAGAAGCAGGTATTTCCTTCGATTTTTCCGAGGACGTTATCAAAGAACTCGCAGACTTTCTTAAAACAGAACTTGAAATGCTGGAGAATGACGACTAGTACGGGGAACGATTTGTTTCCCCCTTATTGATAAAGTGCCTCCGGTAGTTTGTAACGCTGGAGAATTTGTAAGTATAGAAGCTGCCCCGGATCGATTGAGACGATCCGGGGCAGCTTCTAGTTAATCATATTTTTCGGCTTCCCGCTTAAGGATTCTTTTTTCCAGCTCCTTAAAAGCTTGAATAAATTCAGACGGGTCTTCCTTAATCGTATAGGAGAAAACCCCTCTGCTCGTGTGGAGATAAAGCAGTGCTTCTCCATGTCTAATTTCCCTGTAGGAAATATCAAAAATCTGCTCTGTCGGAAATTCTCTCCGGTAAGTAACAAGCTTGTCTTCATAAAGGTAGAGCTTTCTTTCATATTCTATACTTTTCTGCTCAATAGGAGTAACTTCTCTTTCTACTTTATAGTATGGATGAACAGCGATCGGTTCCATGCTTATCTCCTCCTTCTCCCATTTTAACCTTCGTCAAGCATTATGAACAGCTGCATCCGAACATTATTTATTTGCTTTTTTAATGTCTGATACAATTACAACAGCTGCTCTCACTTTATGTGCTTTCCGGACGCGGGAGTTTTGCTGAATTACATAAACATATTCTCCCTCCATCTTAACTAGTCTCGCATTAGAATAAAACATTAGTAAGGAGTATTGATCTTGACTCATTCAAAGGAAAAAGAATTTTTTTACGGATGGTACATAGTTGCCCTCGGGGCCCTCAGCCTTTTTTTCTCAGGACCCGGGCAGACCTACGCAAATTCTGTATTTATTGACTTTTATATTATGGACTTCAACTGGGAAAGGTCGCTTGTTTCCGGTATTTACTCTGGAGCTACTCTTGCAGCGGGACTTCTGTTGTTTTTTGTCGGTTCCACCATAGACAGATTCGGCCAGCGTCGAGTTTCTTTAACTGTGAGCGTGCTTCTCGCCGGTGCTTGTATATGGAACAGCTTTGTAGTAAGTCCATGGATGCTTTTCGTCGGATTTTTTCTTATAAGACTTCTTGGCCAAGGATCTATGACTCTCCTCCCTAATACGCTCATACCACAGTGGTTCATACAAAAAAGAGGACGTGCTTTCAGTTTTATGATGCTTGGCGGTTTTGCAAGTTCTACCCTTTTTCCGCCGTTGAATGCATGGCTTATCACTTCATTCGGATGGGAAACAACGTGGCGGATTCTCGGCGGTGCAATATTAATTATTTTTGTGCCGCTCGTCTTCTTTTTTATGAAAAATAAGCCTGAAGACATCGGTCTTAAACCTGACAACGCCGGTAAAACACCCGAAATTTACGCTTCTGCAAATAAGACCGAGGACGTTTCCTGGACTCTGCGGGAAGCCGCAGGTACAAGACAGTTCTGGCTCCTCCTTCTGTGTGTCGGAATTCCGGCTATGATTAACACCGGTCTTACTTTTCATTTAGTTTCTATTATGACGACAAGCGGACTTGGAATTGGGACGGCCGCCTTTGTGCTCAGTCTTATGGCTGCAGTCGGGTTTCCCATTACGATGCTCACAGGCTTTGTTCTTGAAAAAGTGAAAGTTCATTTCGTATTTGCCTTCGTTTTTGCAGGACAATTTATTTTTATAGTCACTCTTTTTCTGACTGATTCATTTACGATGGCGGTTATCTTTGGATTAATCTGGGGGATGACGGGAGGTATCGAAAGAATATGTATTTCAATCGTTTTCCCTGATTATTTTGGCAGGCGTCACATAGGTAAAATAAAAAGTATTGCTACTACCGTTATGGTTACCGGATCTGCTTTCGGACCTCTCCCTTTTGGAATTGCCTATGATGTGTTTGGAAGCTATCAGGAAATACTCCTCCTCTCACTTGTTTTTCCTGTGCTTGGGGTGGCTGCCTGTCTTCTTTCCCCGAAACCTGTCAAAACATCGTAACCTTTCTGCTCGTCATAATCATTCCAGGCTTGTTATACTTAAGTAGAAAACCTCATATTATTTTTTCTGTAGGATGTTTGATTATTACAGCAGAAAGGAGATCGTAAAAAATGCTTGATTTTCAATTTCCGGATCCCGGAGATCCGATGATGGGATATGCTTATCTGTTTATGGCAGTAATGTTTATGATGGCTTCGTTCAGCGTTTACCGCTTTAAAAAAGCAAGCCGAAAACGTCAGGTTGAGGAAAAGCACGAAATATATGAAATGTTCGAGACTCAGGAGGAACATGAACAAAAACAAGATGAAACTCCGAAAAAATGAATCGTTAATTTCAATTTAAGAGAGAGGACTTCTATATTATGAATGAACCATTTATTTTACAAAATGATATTCTTCGTCTTCACGAGTGGGAAGCGAAATTTCCGGGGCTGACTGCCTCTTTCTCTTCCAGAAATGGAGGAACAAGCAGTTTTCCATACCATACGAATAATCTTGGTCTTCATGTAAATGATGATAAAAATAATGTTATTAAAAACCGGGAACTGACTGGTGAAAAACTGGGCTGGAACCTTTCAACATGGACAGCAGCCGATCAGATACACGAAGACCAAATTGTTAAAGTCAGCTCCCCTCTCGCCGGCAGCGGCGCCCGGTCCTATGAAGATACCATCAAAAGAACAGACGCTTTATACACGGCCGAAACGAATATTTTACTGACACTCGGTTATGCCGACTGTGTTCCTGTATACTTTTTTTCCAAGGAAAAAGGCTTAGTAGGAATAGCCCACGCCGGCTGGAAAGGTACAGTCAAAAATATTGCTGGAAAAATGGTTCGTCTTTGGCAGGAGATGGAAAACATTCACCCCGGGTCTATTCATGCAGCAATAGGCCCCTCCATTTCCCATTGCTGCTACGAAGTGGATGACCGCGTGATCAACTCTCTGGAGGAAACACTTCCCGACTGGAAGCCTTATGAAAAAATTGAAGAAGGTCGATACCGTCTTCAGCTTAAGGAAGCAAATTACCGGCTTTTGATCCAGGAAGGTGTCCCACCGGAACATATCTATGTTTCTTCATACTGTACCAGCTGCAGTGAAGACTTGTTTTTCTCTCATCGCCGGGATAGGGGAAAAACTGGACGGATGATGGCTTTTATAGGAAGAAATAAATAATAAAGGTTCTTTTCATTGAAACTCTCGAATACTAATTTGCTTCAACTGCCGGAAGGATTAATACCTTGAAACCTCCATAAAGATCCTCTTTTTACTTTATAAGTTAAAAACCTCTCTTCCCGGCCTGGAATTTACAATTTCAGGCCGGGAAACTGACATTTATGAAAGCGCTTTAAAAATATTAATAAATAGTCTGAATATTCCACTATTCCGTACATGACAGAATTGTAAGCGATTTCTTAATGTTTGACTGTTTTGAAATGTGAGAATTTTTCACAAATACTTGTTGACGGACTTCTCCCATCGGAGTAAGATAGGCTTCAACATCAACTTTTCGGCACACGCTGGGTTGAATTTTCAAAGGAAGGAGCGAACGGTATGAGCAGTCAGTGGATTTACCTCGATAATGATTTCGTAAAAAAAGAAGAAGCTCTTGTCTCTGTATTTGATCACGGCTTCCTGTACGGCGATGGTGTTTTCGAAGGAATCCGCGCATACAGCGGCAATATCTTCAAGCTCAGTGAGCATCTGGACCGGCTGTATCAGTCAGCACAGTCCATCATGCTGAATATTCCATACTCAAAGGAGGAAATGGAAGAAATTATTATCGGGACAGTTCGCAGGAATCAACTCGAGACAGCTTATATTCGTGTAGTCGTCTCCCGTGGAACAGGAAATCTTGGACTTGATCCCGTAAGCTGTTCCAAACCCAGCGTTATTGTAATAGCAGAATCCTTATCTCTATTCCCGGAGGAACTTTACGAGCGGGGTCTTAAAATGGGATCGGTCGCAAGCCGCCGTAACCGCCCGGACGTATTGAGCCCCCAGGTTAAATCACTGAATTATTTAAATAATATTCTCGTAAAACTGGAAGCGAACCAGGCCGGTGTCGATGAAGCTTTAATGCTGAACGATCAAGGCTACGTCACAGAGGGCTCTGCTGATAATATTTTTATTGTAAAAAACAATAAAATTTTCACCCCTCCCGTCTATCTGGGTGCACTTGAAGGCATTACCCGTAATGCGATTATCGATATTGCCCCGGAAAACGGTTATCAGATCAGCGAACAACCTTTTACAAGACACGATGTTTATACGGCCGATGAGGTGTTCCTAACCGGCACAGCAGTAGAAGTAATTGCAGTTATCGATGTTGACGGCAGAAAAATCGGAACCGGCAGACCGGGTGAAGTTACAAAGCATCTTCTTACTTCCTTTCGAAACGCAGTCATGAAAGACGGTGTCCAGTGTTACCCTGCTGAGAAAGCAGACGCTGTTTAAAACTAAAAATATTTAAATCGATGATAGGAATAAAGGTCTGAGGGATTGCATTCCCAGAGATCCGGGGATGGTGGAAGCCCGGAAATGCAGCTCAGTCCGACATCATCCTTGAGTGCTTTACTGAACGCATCCTTGCCTAGGTAAAGTCAGGTGCCCGCACCTGTTATCAAAATGAAGCCTCTTAAAAGGCTTCCTAAGGCAGTATCCGCGAGGATGCTGTAAAACCGGGTGGTACCGTGAAAACAAAGACTTTTCTCCCCGCTTATCAGCTGCGCATTCATTGGCAGCGTTAGTGGGAAGAAAGGTCTTTTTCTTTTGAAATTACTGAGGAGGGTTCAGGAAATGAAAACAGAAACAACAGCAACGCCAAAAAAGTCAGCCGCAGCTTCCATCCAGACTGGTGCCGATGTACTTGTAGAAGCACTTGTTGAACAGCAGGTAGAAACGATTTTTGGATATCCAGGTGGAGCTGTTCTTCCTATATACGATGCTTTATACCGCTCTGAAGCCGAATTTGAGCACATCCT
>PWLM01000256.1 GCA_003560495.1 Bacillus sp. (in: firmicutes)
TGAGCATTTTCAAGATAATTATTTGGCTTGTTCATCATTCATCCAAACCTCACCATCTTTATAAGTCATTTGTTCCGGATAGCGCAGATCAACAGCTTCGTCCTGAAGACGCTGTTCCGGAGGAGGAGTCATAAGTGAAACGATAATTACAAGCAGAAGGTTGGCGATTACACCGAACACACCGGCTCCTGTGTCCTGGATACCGAAGAAGGTAACGCCTCCCATGGATAGGAAGATGTAACCGAGTGTTACAGCAAGTCCGCCGAGCATACCGGCAATTGCGCCTTGACGGTTCATACGCTTCCACCATACACCGAGGAACAGTACCGGGAAGAACGTACCTCCGGCAAGGGCAAAGGCCCAGGCAATAATCTGGGTAATAACCCCAGGCGGGTCAAGTGCGACAAGTCCGGCTGCAATAGTCGAAAGGACAATAGCTATCCGTCCGGCAAGCAGTCGGTTGCTGTCCGTTGCATCCGGCTTCATAAGACGATAATAAATATCGTGGGCAAAGGAAGACGAAATAGTGATCAATAGACCACCTGCTGTGGAAATAGCAGCAGCCATCGCACCTGCGGCGATGAGGCCGACAACAAACATTCCGAGGTTAGCGATCTCAGGTGTTGCCATTACGACAATGTCCTGATGAATTACGAGATCTTCCCAGGCAAGTACACCGTCTCCGTCCGCATCGGCAATTTCCAGAAGACCGGTATTAAGCCACGGTTCTGTCCAAGCTGGTAGATCATCGATAGGAGATCCGACAACCTGCGTCATAATAACAAAGCGTGAAAACGCTGCATAGGCCGGTGCAGAAAGGTAAAGCAGAGCGATAAAAAGAAGGGCCCAGGCACCGCTCCAGCGTGCAGCTTTCATCGTTGTAACAGTGTAGAAACGAACGATAACGTGCGGGAGCGCCGCTGTACCGACCATCAGTGTAAAGAGAAGGGCAAGAAACTGGGCCCTGTTGCCTTCTTCAAAGGGGGCAAAGTATTCGGAAATACCCAGTTCCCTGTCGAGTGCGCCGAGCTCATTGACAACATTCCCGTATGTAAGCCACGGCAGCGGGTTGCCTGAAATCTGCAGCGATAAAAATACGATCGGCACAATATAAGCTGTGATCAAAATCATGTACTGGGCTACCTGGGTCCAGGTAACACCTTTCATACCACCCAGAGAGGCGTAGATCGCAATAACAACTACACCGATCATAACTCCGGTGGAAGCAGGAAGATTCAGTAGACGTCCAATTACTACCCCGGAACCGGAGAGTTGTCCAATAATGTAAGTAAAACTGATAATAATCGTTGCAATGGCAGCGATCAGACGGGCCGGGTTACTGTCGAATCGGTCACCGATAAATTCCGGAACCGTGAACCGGCCATACTTCCGTAGCTGCGGAGCAAGCAGGAAGGTTAATAGTAGATAGCCTCCCGTCCAGCCCATAATATAGGCCAGACCGTCGTAGCCGAGAATCATAACTGTACCTGCCATCCCGATAAAAGATGCGGCACTCATCCAGTCCCCGCCGATAGCCATCCCGTTCCAGAATGGAGGAATACCCCGGCTGGCTACGTAAAAGTCGGATGTTACTTTGGCACGATTGTAGACCGAAATCCCGATATAAAGTGCAAATGTTAGTAAGATAAGTATGAGTGATACTAGCGACTGCTGGTCCACGCATTATCCCTCCTCAAGAAATTGTATCCTTCAAAAAGCCGGGAGCCGGTTTAATGATCGGCTCCGCCGCCGCTGATTTTGACGTTCTGTTTTTCGTCAATTCCGAACTTTTTATCAACCTGGTCGCTGATAATGGCATTCAGAAACAGCAGAATTACAAAGGTGACTACCGCTCCCTGAGCTCCCATGTAGTAGTGGGCGGGCATGCCCATAATCATGGCACCCGATTCGTTAATCGCTTCGGCAAAGAAAGCGACACCGAAGGATACAGAAAAACCAATGATTAAAAAGACGACAACGAGCGTTGTACGGATTTTAAAATATTGATCTGCTACTTTCTTCTCTACTTTCTGCATTTTAACTTCCTCCTTTTTGTAAAAATGCTCATTTATTCACGACAACCGTCGGCATTCACCCCCTTCAAGCCGAATTCAGTCAACCTTTTTGAAATCGCTTTCAAAAAATTCTGCACAGTACTACCGCCGGGAAAGTGAGGCTCCTTTTTCAATATGCCGGCAGTCCCGGCACATGACCATCGGTGTCTTTCTGGCAGATATAATGTAGTTTGTTACCAGTACTGCTGGAATGAATAAAAGAAACAGCGGTTCGATGAAGATGCTGACGGCCAGGACAACCAGCACCGGGAGCATCGATGTTAAAAACAAGTAGCGCCATTTCTGCATGATCATCACGTTGCTGCTTTCACATGAGGCGCAGACATATGGATTTTTTTCTGCTGTTCTGCTCATGTAATACCGCCTCCCGGCTATCTCAGACTAAAAACAAACCGTACCGTATCCCAAAACGGCATCGGGACCATGGCTATCTGTATTACCATGAAGATTGCCATCGCAAACAGCGGGACGGTCAGGAGCTGCGGTTTACGGTATTTAACGGTTGCAAAAATAGACAAGGCAACGACAATCCAGAACGCGATAAGTATCCACATACATTTCCCCTCTTTCTAATGACTGACTGGACATCCGGCCTGCTGCTGCCGAAAGCTGTTCAATTATACAATGCCATTCCTAATTCTGATCTATAACAGGCTTAAGGAAAAAGGTCCGCTGTAGTGACAGCGGAGCAGCATTTCCTTACTTCCTAATATGTAAAGGAATGGTACGTATTAATTATTTCAAATTTTCAGACACAAAGTCAATAACTTAAGCATAATTTACCGAAAAAATTTATCAGTATAAAGGAAAAAAGGGACGAAGGGAGGGGAGTTAGTAAAATTGTGAAAGCCTTAAAAACCCTTTAGTAACAACGATCTTACAGTAAATAAAAACCAGCATTTACTTAGAAATAGGAGTATACTTAGTATAAATAGAACTATTTTACAAATAGAAAAAGCGGTGTTTTTATACATATGCTGGAAATGGTCAGCAATACTGGTCTGGGAAGGTGAGGAAAATGGGTAAGAAACTGCTGAAGCTGGGGCTGGCCATGATCCTGCTGCTTGTTACTGCTTTTTCTTTTAACCCCGGAACTGCAGATGCGGCAAGTTCCAAGTTTGTCACTCAGGGAAATACATCAAGTAAAGTCGTGGCACTGACGTTTGATGACGGAGCGGATGGAACAAACATTTCAAAAATTTTGAACACGCTGCAGACGGAAAATGTAAAAGCTACCTTTTTTCTTACCGGCACGGGACTGAAGCATCATCCGGCAGAAATAAAAAAGATTACGGACCGCGGCCATCAGATAGGCAACCATTCCTTCACCCACCCGTATTTTACGAGTCTTACCGCTTCACAGATGAAAAGCGAGCTCGATAAAACAGAAGCGCTGGCGAAGAGCGTCACCGGTAAATCAACGAAGCCAATTTTCCGTGCTCCATACGGTGCATCCAATAATGCTGTTCTTTCCGGGGTAGGGGCTGCAGGATACACGCATACGATCCAGTGGAACATTGATACCGTAGACTGGAAAGGGGTTTCCAAGACTCAGATTGTCAACAAAGTTGTCAATAACATTACTCCGGGTTCGATCGTTCTGATGCATACAGGGGCCGGTGCTTCCGGGACACCTGCGGCTCTCCCTGAGATTATTAAGCAGTTGAAAGCAAAAGGGTACAAGTTTGTTACTGTATCTGAAATGCTGAACCTGCAGACTGCTCCAGCTACCGGCACGACCTACACTGTCAAGGCAGGAGATACGCTTTACAGCATTGCTATAAAATACAACACTACAGTGACTGCACTGACTTCCCTGAATAAACTGAGCAATCCGAATGCTCTGCAGGTAGGGCAGGTGCTGAAAGTGAAAGCGGAAACTTCTTCTCAGCCGCCAGCTACCGGCACGACCTATACTGTCAAGGCAGGGGATACACTTTACAGCATTGCTAAAAAATATAACACTACAGTGAGTGCGCTGACTTCCTTGAATAAACTGAGTAACCCGAATGTCCTGAAAATCGGTCAGGTTCTGAAGCTGAAAGCAGATACAGCAGCTCCTCCGTCAACTCCTTCAACCACAAATTATACCGTAAAATCTGGGGACACGCTGTATGCCATTGCCGCGAAATATAACACTACCGTTCAGAAAATTACGGCAGCTAATAATATTACAAATGCGAATGTAATCCGGATCGGTCAGGTACTCAAAATTCCAAAATAATAGTCGGCTGCACACTAAGATTATATGCTGACCTTCATACCGAATGATGTTATGAAGGTTTTTTCTATTTGATTACTTAAGTTTATAAATTCGGTCCAACGAAAAATTGTTTAAATTTACTGGAGGAAACTCCGAAATAGCGGGAAGTATCTGAATTTTAATGTTCTTGACCGAGGCCTTATGCATGTATTGCGTCAGCAGAACCGGATGAAAATCTACAGTAAACAATTCATTAAACCGGAAATGCTGTGAGCTTTATTAAACTGCTCAGGGCCGGGGTCGGCTGGAAGACTGTTCACATTTTCACAGTCGAATTTACATAACGTACAAAAGTGGGGCAGAGCCTCTTATTCTGTCCCGCCTGAGTCCGCGTCAAGTTTCTCATTTACATATTTCGAATCACCTCCAATATCCCCGTCACGAATCTCGTTTGGGTTTTGTTCAGCAGTTTTCAGAGGTGTGGCTTCGTTTTTTTGGTTGAAGCTTTTCCGGAAAGAAGGAAACCGACCGCTGCAGTTGGTACAAGAACAATTATAATATCAAGGATCGTCTGACCCGTTCCTTCAAATGGTTACTCCCGAATAATAAGACGAATGACTGCGAGTGGGGCGATGAGTAACACAGCTTTTATTTTCTTAATTTACTATTCTTATAGTTCAATAAACATAAGCACTGTGTTAATTATAGTTTCAAGGAGAGGAAGCTGTAAAAGTCATAGCCGAAATGTTTTATACGTTTACCTGAATAATCAGAAAGGAATAAGAATAAGTGAAGAAGAAACGGGCACGGACTATAATAAGGAGGGAAAATACATGAATTTAAACGTTTCGCAGAAAATTATTAAAGATCATCTCGTCAGCGGAGAAATGAAACCAGGGAGCGAGATTGGTTTAAAGATTGATCAGACGCTGACTCAGGATGCGACGGGAACAATGGTTATGCTTGAGCTGGAAGCGATGGAAGTGGAGCAGGCACAGACAGAAGCTTCTGCCCAGTACGTGGACCATAATATGATTCAGGCAGACAGCAGAAACCCGGACGACCATCTCTTTCTCGAGAGTGCAGCGCAAAAGTTCGGTTTGTATTACAGTGCTCCCGGCAACGGAGTGAGCCATCCTGTACACATGCAGCGGCTTGCTGTCCCGGGGAAAACGCTCCTCGGTTCAGACAGCCATACGTGTGCGAACGGCTGTATGGGAATGCTTGCGATGGGTGCCGGCGGTATTGACGTAGCACAGGCGATTGCAGGAGAGCCGTTCAACGTTAAAATGCCGAAAATCTGGGGAATATATTTGACTGGAGACCTGCCGGAGTGGGTGAGTGCCAAAGATGTCATTTTGGAAATGCTGCGCCGCTATGATGTCAAAGGCGGTGTCGGTACAATTATGGAATATTACGGTCCCGGTCTGAAAAACTTAAGTGCGATGGACCGTCATGTTATTGCCAATATGGGTGCTGAACTTGGTGCGACAGGTACCGTCTTCCCATCCGACGAAGAGATCCGCCGCTTCTTAAAAAGCCAGCAGCGTGAGGAAGACTGGGTGGAATTGAAAGCGGATGAAGGCGCTTCGTATGATATCGAAGAAACGATCGATCTGTCGACTCTGGAACCCCTTATTGCCAAACCGACCAGCCCTGGGAACGTCGTGCCGGTGTCGGAAGTAGCCGGCGAAGATATTTACCAGTCCTACATCGGCTCATCTGCGAACCCGGGTTACCGGGACTTCGCCGTCGCCGCTGAAATTGTTAAAGGAAAACAAATAGCACCGGGCCTTTCTTTCGACATTAACCCGACGTCACGGCAGATGCTTGCAGATCTCGTAGCAGACGGTCATATTGCAAGCCTTCTCGCTTCAGGTGCAAGACTCCACCAGGCTGGATGTAACGGCTGTATCGGTATGGGGCAGGCGCCTGCGACAGGCAAAAACAGCCTTCGTACCACGCCGCGTAATTTTCCTGGCCGTTCTGGAACAAAAGAAGACAGCGTGTTCCTCTGCAGCCCGGAAACCGCTGCTGCTTCCGCGTTAACCGGGAAAATTACCGACCCGAGAACGCTCGAAATGGACTATCCAAAGGTGAAGGATCCGGACGAACCAAAGCTCGACTTTAAACTGCTGGAAGAACCACTGCCGCTCGAAGAAGCTAAAAAGGTGGAGATTCAGCGAGGTCCTAATATTGCAGCGATACCAGAGATGGAAAAGCTGCCGGAGGATATTCACGTCCCGGTAATTATGAAGCTTGGTGACAATGTATCGACGGACGATATTCTTGCCGGCGGCTCGCGCGTTCTTCCTTTCCGGAGCAACCTGCCGGAAATAAGTAAGTTTTCCTTCGAAATGCTCGACGAAACGTACTATGAAAGAACGAAGGAAATGCAGTATGAGAAAGGGCACGCCATCGTCGGCGGATCCAATTATGGTCAGGGATCGAGCCGGGAGCATGGGGCACTTGCACCGAGGTATCTCGGTCTGCGCGTAGTTATTACGAAAGATTTCGCCCGTATTCACTGGCAGAACCTTGTGAATTTCGGGGTCCTCCCAGTAACATTTAAAAATGAGTCGGACTACGATGACCTGGAAACAGGGGATGTAGTCCACATGAAAAATATCCGTTCCTCTTTGGAAAAAGGAAACTTTATTCCAGCAGTTATAGAAGGAAAGAATAAAGAGCTGGAGCTGGAGCACGCGCTCTCCCCCCGCCAGGTGGAAATACTTCTTGAAGGCGGCTTAATCAACTGGATTAAAGAAGGGAAGCAGAAAACCCCATAAAAGCATATGTTTACTTTATATGAGAAGCACAGCCTCCACGATTGAAAAATTGTGGAGGTTTTTTTAGATGGTATTGAAAGTGTGAACAAAAAGCATTCTTTTATCAGGACAAATCATTTAAAAA
>PWLM01000102.1 GCA_003560495.1 Bacillus sp. (in: firmicutes)
CCGAGAATAATCCGTCGCGTCCATTCTTCGTGATCGGTATCAAATACTTTTTCGAATGAATGGGAAAACGGGCCGTGTCCTACATCATGAAGCAGGGCAGCTGCCAGACAGACGAGGCGCTCGTCCGTTTCCCACGTCATTTTTTTCTCCAGGTTTTCCACCATCCGGCGCATAATTTCATATACACCGAGGGAATGGTTAAACCGGGTGTGTTCTGCTCCGTGGAAAGTCAGGTACGTCGTCCCGAGCTGACGGATTCTCCGCAGCCGCTGGAATTCCCGTGTGCCGATCAGATCCCAGATCAGCTGGTCACGGACGTGTATGTACCGGTGTACCGGATCTTTAAATACCTTTTCCTCCTCCAGCTGGCCATCTGGTCTGTTCATCCCTGCTCTCCCCTTCCGCTGCTTCGTTTTTCTTTTTCTTTCACCGTACTGTTCAGACATTGTTTATTTTACCTTTCCTGTCTGAACGGGGCAATGAGTTTTTCTCTTCGGTTCTGTGATATAATCTACAGCGGATATCAGCTGACGAAGGAGCAGAAACTATGTATGAACTACCTGAAATAATGAAACAGAATACGTGGTACGTCATGGACCAGTCGGTAACAGGCCTTCCCTTGAATCCGATGGCTTCCTTTGCGATGGACGATACGCTCTGTGAAAAAATAGCCGGAATGCCGGATACAGGCATTGCGAGAAGCTGGGTGCACGATAAAACAGTCGTCTTAGGCATTCAGGACAGCCGCCTCCCCTCAATGAAAGACGGCAGAGCTTTTCTGGAACAGGAAGGATACCGGGTCATCGTGCGGAATTCCGGAGGTCTTGCTGTTGTCCTTGACCCGCATGTCTACAACCTTTCCCTGCTTTTTCCGGAATCAAAAGCTCTTACTATCGACAAAGGCTACGAGGCGATGACCGCTTTTACGAGAGAGCTGATTCCGGAACTCGGAGAGAAAATACAGGATGGGGAAATTGCTGTTTCCTACTGCCCGGGACGGTACGACCTGAGCGTGGACGGCAGAAAATTCGCCGGTATTTCCCAGCGCCGGATCCGGGGCGGGATCGCGGTACAGATTTACCTTGCCGTCCAGAAAAGCGGTGCGGAACGGGCAGAACTGATCCGCCGGTTTTACGAAAAGGCGGCGCAGGGAGGCCCTGTGAAATATCATTATCCCCAAATAGAGCCGGAATCGATGGCCTCGCTCTCTGAAATTCTTGGATGGGAACTTACTAATGATGAGCTTACGCGGAGGCTTCTGCTTGCACTGAAAAAACAAAGCGGGCACCTTTCCACCCTGGAGCTTTCTGCAGAGGAACAGGAGCGCTTTGAATACCATCTGGAGCGGATGGAAAAACGGAACGAGCGTCTCTACTGATTAGTTCCTTACAGATCTTCCGCTTTTCTCCCCTCTTCCTAAAAAAGGAGCGGCCGCGTTGTATTTCACAACGCGGCCGCTCTATTTTTTTACTTGAACTGGGATGTTTCAGTGGAGCCGGAAAGAGCAAGTGTGGAAGAAGTCCCCCCGGAAATAACCTGGGATACTTCATCGAAGTAGCCGGTACCAACTTCACGCTGATGGCGTGTTGCTGTGTAGCCTTTTTCTTCGGAATCAAATTCCGCCTGCTGCAGCTTGGAGTAGGCTGCCATTCCGTTGTCCTTGTAATCGTGGGCAAGCTCGAACATGCTGTGGTTCAGCGCGTGGAAGCCTGCAAGTGTAACGAACTGGAACTTGTAGCCCATCTTGCCGAGTTCTTTCTGGAATTTCGCAATCGTCTCATCATCCAGCTTCGCTTTCCAGTTGAAAGACGGTGAACAGTTGTAGGCAAGCATTTTGCCAGGGAACTTTTCGTGGATTGCATCTGCGAACTTTTTCGCTTCTTCGAGATTCGGCTCGCTCGTTTCGCACCAGATAAGGTCGGCAACCGGAGCGTAGGCAAGACCCCGTGAAATCGCCTGGTCGATACCGTCATTTGTGCGGAAGAAACCTTCTGCCGTGCGCTCGCCTGTAAGGAATGGGTGGTCGTACTCATCCACGTCGCTCGTGATCAGGTTCGCTGCGTTTGCATCAGTACGCGCAATGATGATAGTCGGTACACCCATGACGTCTGCTGCAAGACGTGCGGATACAAGGTTACGTACAGCTACCTGTGTAGGAAGAAGTACTTTACCGCCGAGGTGTCCACACTTCTTCTCAGAAGAAAGCTGATCTTCAAGGTGTACACCGGCTGCCCCTGCTTCGATCATCTGCTTTGTCAGTTCGAATACGTTCAGCGGGCCGCCGAAGCCGGCTTCCATATCGGCAACGATCGGTGCGAACCAGTGAGTGTCGCCTTTTCCTTCCGCTGTCTGAATCTGATCAGCGCGCTGGAACGTCTGGTTAATGCGGCGTACAACGTGCGGTACACTGTTTGCCGGGTAGAGACTCTGGTCCGGGTACATCTGTCCGGAAAGGTTGGCATCTGCTGCCACCTGCCAGCCGCTCAGGTAAATCGCCTTCAAACCTGCTTTTACCTGCTGCATCGCCTGGTTACCTGTAAGGGCACCGAGAGCGTTAACGAAATCTTCTTCATTGATGAGTCTCCAAAGACGCTCAGAACCCATGCGTGCAAGAGTCTGTTCAATTACTACGGAGCCGCGCAGTTTTAGTACATCTTCTGCGGAGTAAGGACGCTCCACTCCTTTAAATCGATCCTGTGCCCATTCCTGTTCGAGTTGTTCTTTTTGATTAGCCACTATACATCTCTCCTTTTCTGTAGTAAACAGTATAATTTAAATTTTTATTGTTTTATAACAGCACTTCCAAAAAAATATGCTAGTCGATGTACGCACAGCACTGAAGTGCCTCTTTCTCATTATCGTAGTCCATCCCGCAGCACCGGCACATAGGGCCGGGCTGTGGTTCTGGAGTACGGAAAATGACGATGCTGCCTTCATTTTTATTTTTCATCTGCAGAGTTCCCTGCTCATCCATCTGTGCTTCCATCACGCTGTCGCCGTAAACGAACATTGTTTTATGAAGGTCTTCTGCCGTTTTTCCACTTTCGAGCTGCTGGTTCACCCATTTTTCGGCTAGTTCCTGTGCAGATGTTTTTTCTCTTGTAATCATGCTCGTTCACACCTTTCTTCCTGCGCCATGGAGGCGGTTTTTTTATACAGACTGTCTATTTCGCATCTTTGCCTTGAATTCCCGGCGTCTGCGGTGAAGAATCGGTTCCGTATAGCCGCTCGGCTGGTTTTTACCATCGAGCACGAGTTCAAGCGCTGCCTGGAAAGCGGTGGATTCTTCAAAGTTTTTGGCCATCGGCAGATACTCCGGATCCCCGGCGTTCTGCTCATCTACGAGACCGGCCATTTTTTCCATCGTGCGCCTTACTTCCTCTTTTGAGCAGATGCCATGCTCCAGCCAGTTGGCCATGTGCTGACTCGAAATACGGAGTGTCGCACGGTCTTCCATCAGATGCACATGTTTCAGATTCGGCACTTTGGAACAGCCGACACCCTGTTCCACCCAGCGGACAACATATCCGAGAATACCCTGGGCGTTGTTTTCCAGCTCCTGCCGCTTTTCTTCTTCACTCCACTCCGGATTTTCTTCCACCGGTACCTGCAGCATATCGTCGGCTTCAGGATGAAGCGACTGCTGTTTTTCTTCCTGTACCTGTGCGGTATCAATCCGGTGATAGTGCATAGCATGAAGGGCAGCTGCCGTAGGTGATGGGACCCAGGCGGTGTTGCCTCCGGCAAGAAGCTGTCCGTCTTTCTGTTCCATCATATTTTTCATTTCGTCCGGCATGGCCCACATTCCCTTGCCGATCTGACCGCGTTCGTGAAGGCGGGTGCGGAGACCCTGGTATACGTTCGCATCCTCGTACGTGTTCAGCCAGACAGAGCCTTTCATGCTGTCTTTTCTGATCATCGGGCCGGCGAGGAAGGATGTATGGATTTCATCGCCTGTCCGGTCGAGGAACCCGGTGTTAATAAAGAAGATTCGGTCTTTTACTTCCCGGATGCACTGTTTTAGATTCAAGGAAGTGCGGCGCTCTTCGTCCATAACACCGATTTTGATCGTGTTCGGCTCCAGGCCGAGTACTTTTTCGACACGCTCCATGAGGGTGTTTGTGAGCCGGACTTCACGGGAGCCGTGCATTTTCGGCTTAACGATATAAATAGAGCCGGTTTTGGAATTTTGATATTTGCTGTTTTTCAGCAGGTCATGCTTGGCAGTCAGGGAAGTAACGAGACCGTCTATGATGCCTTCGGACACGTCCTTTCCGTTCAGCCGGACCATATCGGTCGTCATTAAATGACCGACGTTACGGACAAGCAGCAGAGATCTTCCGGAAATACTTTCTTCTCCGTTTTCCCCCTCATACGTCCGGTCTGCATTTAACGTTCTCTCAACTTTCCCGTCCCCTTTTTGAAAGCTTGTTGTTAAATTTCCTTTCATGAGGCCGAGCCAGTTGCGGTACACTTCGACTTTATCTTCCGCATCGACTGCTGTAACACTGTCTTCTGCATCCATTATCGTCGTTGTAGCCGCTTCCATTAATACGTCTTTAACACCTGCTTTGTCTGTTTTGCCAATCGGATGCTCCCGGTCGATCTGTACTTCGACGTGCAGTCCGTTATTAATGAAAAGAAGTGCTTCCGGTGTTTCTTCCGGCCCGCGGTGGCCGAGGAAAGATTCCAGGTTTTTTACGGAAACTGTTTCACCGGCTTCTGCTGAAAGCTGCCCGTTTTTCACCTTGTAGGCTTCGACATCCGCGTGGCTTCCTTTTTCCAGCGGAAAGTGCTCATCGAGAAATTCCTTCGCGTAGGAGATAACTTTTTCCCCGCGCTTCGGATTATAGCTTTTTCCTTTTTCCGCTCCGTCTGTTTCCGGAATAACGTCTGTGCCGTAAAGGGCGTCGTACAGGCTCCCCCAGCGGGCGTTTGCCGCATTCAGGGCGTAGCGGGCATTATTGACCGGAACGACGAGCTGCGGACCGGATTGTTCGGTAACTTCCCTGTCTACGTTTTTCGTTGTAACAGTGAAATCTTCTATTTCCGGTTCCAGATAGCCGATGTCGTTAAGAAATTTTTTGTATGATTTCAGATCGGGCTTTCCGGGGTTATCCGTATGCCACTGATCCAGTTTCTGCTGTATGTCTTCCCTCACCTGGAGGACTTCCTCTATTTCCGGCTGAATCTCGGAGATAACGTCTTCTGCTCCCTGCCAGAAAGTATCCGGGTCGACTTTCGTTCCGGGAAGAACCTCCTCTTCCACGAACCGGTGTAATACCTCCTTTATTTCGAGTTTTCCTTTAGTGATGTACGAACTCATGCAAACCCTCCTTCACGTCTCTTGCTTTGCAGTGTTTCATTCTGTATTAGAACAGTTTTTCTTCATGTGTCTTATTGTATAACAAACCACATAAATTGCAATACTATTTCCAAATTTTTTTCTATTAATTTTTTGAAAAATAAGAAAACCCCTGTCACTGCTGGATTTTTAGCGGGAAATTTTTTAAAAGGACATGCACGGGCTGTTCGAGGAATTTTTAAAGCGGGAGAAACTGTATTAGTAAACGACCGAGAAAAGTGGGTTCAAATATACATAACGTCCGGGAGCTGAAAATAAGCTGTAATTTTTAAGAAAGATAACAGAGTTTTTTTATGCAGCAAATAGAATAACTGTTTAAAAAGAAACAGTCCGCTCTTACTACGAACTTTTATAATAATGCAAATTGAAACGGGAGATCTTCGACAGCGGCCAACAACCAACTTTCCTCTGGTTAAAATAAAAAAACGCCGAGGATCTCTTTGAGTTCCTCGGCGCTTTTCCTATTGTTTTATTTCTGCAGACTCTGCATCGCTGTGATAAGCGCCAGTTTGTAGACGTCTTCCTGGCTGCAGCCTCTGGAAAGGTCGTTGACCGGCTGATTCAGTCCCTGAAGGATTGGTCCGACAGCTTCAAAGTTGCCGAGCCGCTGGGCGATTTTGTAGCCGATGTTTCCGGACTCCAGATTTGGGAAGATAAATGTGTTTGCTTCCCCTTTCAGCGGAGAATCCGGCGCTTTTTTTGCTGCCACAGATGGTACGAAAGCTGCGTCAAACTGGAATTCTCCATCGACGTTCAGTTCCGGATCCTTTTCCCGTGCAAGCTGAACAGCTTCCACGACGCGTTCTGTTTCTTCACTTTTCGCTGAACCTTTGGTAGAAAAGCTCAGCATCGCCACTTTCGGATCGATTCCGAAAACTTTGGCTGTTTTGCCGGCTTCCACTGCTGTTTCCGCCAGGTCGCTGCTGTCCGGCGCAATATTTATAGCACAGTCACCGAAAATATAGCGCTCTTCTCCACGGACCATGACAAAGACACCGGACGTTTTTTTCACGCCTTCTTTCGTCTTGATGATCTGTAGTGCCGGACGTACCGTGTCTCCTGTGGAGTGGGCGGCGCCGCTTACGAGACCGGATGCTTTCCCGGTGTAAACAAGCATCGTTCCGAAGTAGTTCGGGGTCTTAACAATCTTCTCTGCCTCTTCTTTGGTGTTCTTTCCTTTACGGCGTTCCACAAATGCGTCTGCCAGGCTGTCGAAATCTTCATACGTTTCCGGATCGAGTATCGTCACCTTCGAAACGTCCTGCCCGATTTCTTCCGCTTTTGCTTCGACTTCTGTTTTGCTGCCGATTAAAATTGGCTGCAGAATTCCATCTGCCTGGAGCCGCACCGCTGCTTCCAAAATCCGCTCGTCCGTGCCTTCCGGAAAGACGATGGACGGGTTCACCTGTTTCACCTGATTCTTGATGTCTGTAAACATATCGCTCACAGGAATTCCTCCTTCGATTTTTGCATTAGTACAAGCATACCCGTTCTTTCGGGAAAAATAAAACGCTGAAAAGGCTTTCTCTCTAAAGTTCTAATTTTCTGAATGAGAGTTCCCTAAAAAGAGGGAATACGTTATACTAACCGTAGTGAATGAGTATTCACTCATTTAAATTCCGGAGGTGCTGTGATGTTATTTGAACCGATTACGATTGGAACATTGAAGCTGAGAAGCCGTGTCATGATGGGATCGATGCACGTCGGACTGGAAGGCATGGACCGCGGGGAAGAGCGGCTGACAGAGTTTTACCGGCGCCGTGCACAGCATGATGTCGGACTGATTGTTACCGGCGGGGCTGCTGTGAACCCGGAAGG
>PWLM01000133.1 GCA_003560495.1 Bacillus sp. (in: firmicutes)
AACCCTGCAGGGTCAGTTTCCCAATCCACATATTTACCATTATCGGAGAACCTTGCGTTCATAACTCCTTCTTTAAAGTTATTGTCTCTTTCTCTTGGGTCTCCTACAGCCGTGCTGTCTGCCTTAGCTGGCTTAGCTTTAAATACCATGCCAGGAGTAATATAATACCCCCTTGCGGTAATTCCGCCAGCTCTGCCGTCTTCGTCTTCTATAATAACCACAGCCGGTATTTCACCATGACGGTTACTGGTTCCACTGCCCTGAGACACACACCTTTTTAGTTCTCCGCCATCGAAGTAGTATATGCCACCTGCCTCTGCATCCACATTGGCAGCCAGATTGAACGCCTTAACGTCCTTCGGAGGGGCAACTTCCACAGCACCGGAAATCATGTGTTTAACTGCTTGGAACATTTATGTTCACCTCTCTTTGTTTTACTGGAAAAGACCTTTCTTCTTTCCACGTTCATAATAGGTCTTCATTGATACACCCATACGCTTGGCGATTTTCTTATGCTCAGGCGACAGCTTGTTATGAGCATCCCTGTCTGCCTTAGCTGGAGCCTCGCCAGAGCCTTCTACTCTACGCTTTTTCTGCATACTTCTTTTAGCTCTCTGTCGTTCTTCCATCACCTCGCCCATGTGGGGACGTAATACTATAGCTGCAGCTTCCGTCAGGGAAAGTCCTTTTTCCTCTGCGGTTTCTAAAACATCGTCTTTGTGCTTGTCAAACAGTTTCCCGAACTCCTTACGGGCATCCTGTTCCTGTCTCATCATTACTTTTTCCTCTCTCTCAGAAGAGAGAAGTCCCTTAATTTCATCAATTTCTCTCTGCAGATGGTCGCTGGCAGGTTGTCCTTGTTGTCCTGGTTGATAGGACGGAGCATATCTGCCTTGCTGCTGCACTCTCTGGATGACTTCACCAGGAGGTCTTTGAGCTGCCTGAGACACCGCATAACCTGCTTTGTAATACTCTGCTGCTGACTCAAGGTCTTTAGTTCCAAAAAGTTTAGCCAGTCGTTTCTCCAGTTTAGTTCTCTCTTTGGCTGTAAGCTGGTTAATCTTTTGGTCAAACTCTGATTGAGTCATGGTTATCCGGTCAGGTTCATCATCACTGTAATCGTCATCAGGGTCTTCGTAGTCGCCACCAGAATCATCATAGTCATCTTGTGTGTCTTCTACTGGCTCGTCGTCCTGGTCTTCTGCGAACATCTGTAAATTCATTCTCAATTCTTCAGTCATGTTATTGCCTCCTTGTATTATTTAAGCCTCAACAGGCTCCCGTGTTTATAGTCTCGTCAGACTCCCGTATTGTAGCCTCGTCAGGCACGATTTATGAGTTAGATTTATAAGTTGTTTGTTACAAATTATCCAAACGGCTTTCTCATTTCACTTTCGGTGAGAGGTTTGCTGGCTTGGTGTTTCCGCATATTCTCTGCTGTTAGACCCTTGCTCTTACTCGCAGAAACTGTTTGCATTGACCTCTCTCCCATTGTTTTACCTTCCTTCTGACCTTTCTTAAAGCCATCATAGAAGATACCCTTACATTCTGTTGGATAGCCTTTCTTCTTGGACATCATCTCACCTCCCTATCTTAATAAGTTCTTTCGCCAACTCGTTCACCTTCACCATGCTGGTCTTGCTGTTCCTGCATCATGGCAGCCTCCATCTGTTCCATTCGGGCTACTATCTTTTCCCAACCAGGGAAGTTCGTAGACTCTAGGACTGCCCGTCTATCAATAATTCCAAGCTGGAAGAATTCTTTAGCCTGTTCATACATTAGAGCTTGAGAGTTCGGAATTGATGGTCCAATCTTGACTTCAACATCAAAGTCAGGGAACCTCAGCTCTTCATAAATTCTATCCATGGCCTCCTGCTGGTCAGGTCCCGGCAGTTGGTCCACAGGGGTTCCGGGTTGAATTCCCATACCAGCCATTCCGCCCACACCGCCCATATCTGGGGGCATCATCCCTCCCATTGGAGGCTCATCGCCTTCAAGCACTCCTGGAGGTAGCTGTTCCACATCCAAGTCCTGTGGCATCTGTTCCATAGCCATGTCGTAGACAATATCGTCTGCCAGTCCTGTTTCTTCTGCTTGAGCTAACATTCTTTCATCCAGAACTTCTTTGATGTTAAGAGTAGTCGGAACAGCCGAACCAGCCAGTCTCATACTTCTTGGTTCATCATAATTCTCCAACACAAGCCAGTTGGCTTGGTCAGCCATTTCTCGTAATGCCTCCTGCAGGTTCCACGTCTTCTGCTCTACTCTTACATTAGCTGCCTCCTGTAGAGCTATAATCGCTGACGCAGCTCTAACCCCCACAGGTCGTCTGCCCTGGACTACATCATGTATTCCCAAAATCTGTTCTAACATAAAGATTAGCTTGTCCTGATGCTCGGGCACATGAACTGGTATCGGAGTTCCAGATACTTTATCTACGCCACCTCTGTGAGTGAAGATTACATTACCTGGACTGTTATCAAATATCCATGAGTCTTCTTCTGTCAAACCAGACTCAGTCATATTTACTATCCATTCACTGTTAGCCATCAACCTTGTGTTGTCTATAATCTGTGCCTCAAAGCTGTTGATTAGCCTCTGTATCATTTCAGCTATTTCAACTTCGCCCATTCCCCAGAAGTGCTTGTCTACTTCGTAGTCTACAAATCTTGCAAACGGCCATCTGTTGTGCGGATTGACTGGTTTATTAGTGCCATCATACTTTCCGCCAAGAACCTCCAAGACCACATCCCCGGCATAATACATCACGCACACATGACCTTCTTCGTCTCCGAACCAGTATTCCGTAAGAGTCGGGACTTCTTCTTCCGAAGAGCCGTCTGCTCCAGTTATCTGCTCTGTTTCAGTCCAATCCTGGTCTGGAGTTACTAGAGAACCCTTGTCAGGCCACCTTCTCATAAAATACTCTGTGGACTTGGGCACTCTCGTAAAGCAGTAGTCCATCTGATTTATCTCGTAAGCCCTCGGGTCAGGAAAAAAGTTCATTGGATGCACTACATTGTAGCTGGCATCACCATATTCGTCGTGAAAATCTGGGTCCCAGACTGTTTTAAATATCGTAGTGCCGTATTTGAGTGCCATTCTAACAGCTCCCGGCATCTTAGCCTGCATACGATTAACATACCACAGATACTGCTGAACATACTTCAACTGGTCAGCCAGACGTTTATTAGCCGGGTCTCGCCTTGGAACCACCAAAACATCTGGATTTTGAGCCGTAATTCTTGGAACCACAGACTCAATAAGAGCCAAAGTAAAGTTCAAAACTGGCTGAGATTTACCTGCTGGAGCTGACTCTTTCCACTGATTGCTCCTGTAAATCCTGTCATACTCTCTCCAAGCCAGATGAAGATGTCTTCCATTGTGGTCTGTCTTGCCAGCATAAGCAATCTCAAAACGAGCCTTGGCTTCTTCCAATAATTCATTCTCTTCTGTGCTGTTTTGACTCTTAACATCTTGAGTTTTACGTTTTTCTCGCCTTGATTTGACCCAATCGGTTACAAAACTCATAGATTAGACCTCCAAACTGCTGAATTACTGCTGAATTACTGCTGAATTACTGCTAATTTACCGCATCATAGTGTTTACTGCCTCGTTGTTTCTTGTATCTACGCCTGTATTTGTCCTCAATCAGACTTTCATGTCTAAATTCTACTACTTTTTCATCCTTTTCAGCCAATTTCTCCGATGGTAAACCACTTGCTTTTACAATATCAAGCTGGTCTGCCATAGCATCTGCCAAATCGTCTCTTCCGCCTGTAAATGGAAAGTTCAAAAGCTGCCATTTCAGCCTCATAACCAGGTCATACGGGTCATTTCTAGTCGAAAATGGTGTAATTATCATCCGTTTTGGCACATAAAACCCGTTTTTAACCCTCGGCACAAGCCTTAAAATTCTCTCTTCTTTCGACATTTTTCGCCTTCTGATAGCCTCTATAGCGAAGAATTTGTTTCTTTCTAACATCATTCTCTCTAAATTATACACATAAGTCTCTTGAAATCCCACAGCCTCAAACCCAACTGGCAGAAAATGTCGTGCTTTTTTGCCCCATTTGTCTACTAAATAGAACAACGCCTCTGGCAGTTCGTCAATGTCCAGTTTTTCGTCATATCCATCCAATAAGAACATCCTGTTCTTTCTGTCGTAGCCACAGACCACCACAGCAGAGTTATCTGCTCCATCTTCCAATGATTTAGCCGGGTCTACAGTAATGCAGACCTGCATATCTGAAACCTGTGGAGTTCCGTCATAGATGTTGAACCATTCTTCCTTAAACTTCTGGTGCTCCTTCGGTGTTGGATTAAGTAAATACTGAGCACTAAACTCGTATGGTCCTTTAGCTCTCTCCAAGTTCTCTAATGTGCCCTTGGTGAACTCCTCTGGAAATACTGGAGTTCCATCTTCCTTATAACATGGATGTATACTAATCATCCAGCTCTTCTCACTCTCTGGCGTTTCCTCAGACCGTTTGTGTATCTCTGGCTCCAAGTAATTCGATGGCACTCTTAAAGATGCCACACCACCAAACTCTTCTATAATCCATCTATACAAGTCTACATGAGACCATCTTGTGCCAATGACTTCCAAATCACCATCTGGGTCTAACAAGTCAAGTAAATCCTTAAAATATAAAATAGATTTCTCAATCATCTCTGGTGTTCTGACAAACTCTCGGTTAATCAAGTCATCCGCTATAATAGTGCTAAAGTGCTGAGATACCAATGAGCTTTCTGTAGACCCTGTGGAAATACTGCCTTCCCTACCCTCGTATGGTCTCAAAAGAGTAAACTCGTCTTGAGTATCTCTGACAACCCAGTCCAGTTTTTCTCCAAGCTCTGCTCTGTGATACTTGGTCGCAAAATTGTTTATCCACCATTCTCTCCACAGCCATCTGAACTTAGACCCATGATGAAAGTGATTTGCCACAGCCCGTAGAAACTTTCTAGCATTGTCCAGCTTTGCATTAGTTATCAGAATTCTCTCATTCGGATTTCTGACTAACTTCTGGATTGACCTTGTCTCTGTTCCAAGTGTGCTTTTGAAATGTCCCCTCGGATGTAATAACAGCTTAAACCTGTATCTCGGACTGTCTATGTCCAAAGCCATCTGCCTGTGATAATGGTCTGTCACTCTATTGTATCCAAGAACTTCCTTGGCTAAATAATGTAAGTCATGTCTGCATAAGTCTCTTGCCTCTTTCTTGATAGCCTCTTCTTCAGTCAAAGACAGCTCTGGAAATGCCCTGTATGTAGTCTGCTTAGACTTAATACTCATGGTTGTATCCTCTGCCTTTTGTGATAATATCTTCCTTCTCTCTCATGTAATTCGCTGTTCTATAAGCTCTGACCTTATTCTGGTCTGGTCTCTTTGGCTTAACTATCCTGCTCCTAAATATCCCTGGGTTATTGTAGTTGTGCTTGCTGTTGTCTTCTTCTAAACCAACATTACCAGCAGAGTATGTTTTCTGCCCTGGATGAGCCACAAACCCAAGAATAATACCGATTGTAACTCCAAGAATAAAAGTAAAAAAGCTGAAGAACTCTACAACCAATCCTGTTATTAATTGGATTACCGCTACTGGTTGCATCGTTAGTCATCAGCTCCTTCGGTTTTTGCTTTTGAGACTTCATCACTTAAAGCTGCCGACAGAGTTTTCTTCAAGAAGTCCTTGGTCTCATTGTCATCCCTAAATGGACTCTCCTCTGACATTCCGACATCAGCTTTAATGTTTTTAGTCTCTTCATAAATTCCAGATACTTCTAAAATAAGTTTTCCATGTTTGAATGAACCTGTCTTGGCTCTGTCAATAAAAGCGTTCATCACTTCTGGCACAGAAGCTGCTATAGAATTTCGCATAGCCTCCATGAACAAATCCCGAAACTCTTTGTTCTGCAGTCGCTTATACACTGTAGATGCCTGACAGCCCACTCTGTCAGCCAGCTCTTCCACAGTCAACCTGCGTCCTGCCTCCGATGAAACTATCTTCAAAACCTTCTTTTCTAAGTCAGTAAGTGCCATCAAAGTCACCCCTTATCTATGCTAAGCCTACACTAAACCTGTTTGCTACCTATGCTCTACTTATAGTAAACCTATCTATTACCTCTATAAAAACCTATACTACCCCCTTTATATCATATATCAACTTCAAAGTCAATTCAATAACTAAAATTTGGCTAAACCTGTAGACAAAATCACTTAAATTGGGTATAATTACTTAAAGAATTGTAGAAAGGAGTAATGAAATGTCAGGCATCACAGTTACAATTTCTCCACAGGGAACCATTACAGTTCCTCGCCAAGCCCTCCGCCAACTTGGCATCGACCATCGAGAACAAGCCCTGCTTGAGATTTACGCTGACGTTGAGCAGACCGAAGAGACCACAGAACCAGTAATAGTTCTTAGAAGATACCATCCCCGCTGTGCGTCATGTAAAGAAAAGCTCATTGATGGCAAAACTGTAGAACTTCAAGAACACGGCTTTAGAATATGTGCAGACTGTTTAGATGAATTAAACCAAAGAAAGGAAACCAATGACTAACTCCTACAACATCGAATACCAAAAAATCAAAGGGAGTGACCTAAAATTGTTTAGACCAAAAGCCCGGATTACTGAACGACAGATTGAAATTCTCAAATGTGTAGCAGAAGGCATGACCACAGCCGATGTGGCTAACACACTCAAAATCGCAGAAAGAACTGTTGACTGTCACCTGTGGAACGTCATGGGAACTCTGAACGTCAAAACCAGAACTGGTGCTGTAATCAAAGCCATGCAGGAAGGATACTTTAGCACGGGAGAACTCGATAAAGTAATTGGAAGAAATTGGTAGGTCGTTAAAAAATAGAAAAAATCTATGAGTGGGGGATAATAACACACAAAAGGAACCCCCGAGGGGCCTGGGGGCGGGTTAACATAACGCTGTATTATGTCAACTGGAGAGGATACATAACATAGTGTTATGTAAACTGGTTGTTCAATTACTTTACCTCCAGAAGAACTTTTTTTTGTCTTTTCGTTGGTTTTTTGTTGTTTTGCTATTGCTTTTTGTGGTGTTTTCCTTTAAACTTAAAAATAAAAACCCAAAAAAACCTATCAACGAAAGGAGAATGAACAAATGCAAAACGTAATGAGCAGGGAAGAAAGGTTTATGG
>PWLM01000211.1 GCA_003560495.1 Bacillus sp. (in: firmicutes)
CGGTTTATGTTCCGTTCGACGCTGAAAAACGTGCAGAAAGTAATGGAAGTACGAAACGACCCGGCAGCAGCGATGAAAAAACCATGGAGGCATTTCACCTCGGGACTCGCCGCAACGAATGCTCTTCCTTTGAAAAGAAAAGCATTGGAACCGGCAGGAGAGCAGGAGATCCGTATTTCCGATCTTCCACTCATTAAACACTGGCCGGCTGACGGTGGAGCGTTTGTAACGCTTCCGCAGGTTTACACAGAAGACCCGGATAAACCGGGAATTATGAATGCAAATCTCGGTATGTACCGGGTCCAGCTCAGCGGCAACGACTACATAATGGATGAGGAAGTGGGTCTCCACTATCAGATCCAGCGGGGAATCGGGGTTCACCAGTCAAAAGCTGTAAAAAAAGGAGAGCCGTTAAAAGTAAGTATTTTCATCGGCGGGCCGCCTTCCCATACCTTATCTGCTGTTATGCCGCTGCCGGAAGGCCTGAGTGAAATGACGTTTGCGGGGATGCTCGCGGGAAGACGTTTCCGCTACAGCTACGATAAAGAAGGATATGCGGTCAGTAACGACGCTGATTTCGTCATTACTGGAGAAATCTATCCGGATGAAACAAAGCCGGAGGGACCGTTCGGTGATCATCTCGGCTATTACAGCCTGACACACGAATTTCCGGTGATGCGGGTAAACAAAGTATATGCAAGAACAAACGCCATATGGCCATTCACGGTAGTAGGACGGCCTCCGCAGGAAGATACGACGTTTGGAACGATGATTCATGAACTTACGGGGGATGCCGTGCGGCAGGAAATACCAGGTGTGAAAGAAGTTCATGCCGTGGACGCTTCCGGGGTGCATCCACTGCTGTTTGCGATAGGGAGTGAACGATATACTCCATAT
Source organism: Bacillus sp. (in: firmicutes) (assembly GCA_003560495.1). GTDB lineage: Bacteria > Bacillota > Bacilli > Bacillales > Salisediminibacteriaceae > Alkalicoccus. The sequence goes on from PWLM01000211.1 coordinate 898, forward strand.
GATAAGCCGAAACGTCCGGCAGAACTGTTAACACTCGCGAACCGCATACTCGGATTCGGTCAGCTGAGTCTTGCGAAGTATTTGTTTATTACCGGTGGGAAAGAAGATCTTTCGACACACGAGGAACAATCGTTTCTTACTTATATTCTGGAACGGATCGATCTGCAGAGGGATCTTCATTTTCAGACGAATACGACTATTGATACGCTGGATTATTCCGGTACCGGACTGAACGAAGGCAGCAAAGTTATCATTGCTGCCTATGGGGAGAAAAAGCGGCAGCTGTCTGAAAGTATCCCCTCTGTTCTCCGTGACGCTCCTGGTGTAAACGATGTTTCCCTTATTATGCCCGGAGTCGCAGCAGTCGAACTGCATAAGTATGAGTCTGCAGATAAAACAGAAAAAGAGATGAAACAGCTGGCAGATTTTCTTCAGGGAAAGGAGGAAATGAAGCAGATGCCGCTGCTTGTTGTCTGTGATGACGCCCAGTTTACAGGAGAAACTCTATCCAACTTTTTATGGTCAGCGTTCACGAGAAGCAACCCATCCCACGATATTTTCGGTATAGGGGAAACGTATAGGAATAAGCACTGGGGATGTGACCAGATGATCATTGATGCCCGTATAAAGCCACATCATGCTCCTCCGCTTCTCAAAAATGACACGGTGGAAAAAAACATTGAACGGCTGTTTACCGGTAACGGAAGTCTCGCTCATCTCGGACTGCAGCGTATGTGACGTTCTCATGACGTTTTTAAAAGGGACTTTTGCTGATACTTTCTTTCTGATACTCTTAGGAAAGGGAAAGGAGGACACATAAAAATGAAAAAATTATTATTTATGGCTGTTTTTGCCCTGACCGCTGCAGGCTGTTCTTCTGCAGCAGTAGAAACAGAATCCTACGAAGCGTCAGAATATACAACTGCTCTGCCTAATCAGAGCGGAGAAGATGTAGAAGTGTTCACGGAAGACCGTGCTGACTTATATTACTACTTTACAGGCGTTAACTGAAGTGTCTGTCTATCTCAGCTAGTTGAGCTGAATGAATTTAAAGATGAAATAGAAGAACTTGGATATAATCTTTACGGGATCAGCCCTTCAGATCCAGAGGCTCATCAAAACCTCGCCGAAGAAAATGATCTGGATTTTGAGCTTCTCAGCGATACGTCTGCAGAAGTAGGTCTTTCTCTTGATTTCATCGATGAGGAAGAACAGATGATTTACCGGGGAATGATCGCTGTGCAGCCGGAAACAGGTGAAATGGCAAGAGAGATCGACTACCTCGCGGGAGACGAGCGGGAAGAAGTGCTGGAAGTACTTGAAGAAATGAATCCATAAAAAACTGCCTTCTGAGCCGGAAAACGTGCTTAAGGGGGCAGTTTTTTCATCTGCAGACGACCCTTTGTTTATGCAGAATAAAGCAGGGGAATAGAAAAAAATAAATCGCAGATTAAGAGGAGGATGCAGAATGAAACTGCAGGTTTATTTTCAAACAGAAGATCAGGCGGAAGACGCCGCTTCCAGTATTCGTAAGTACCGCGTACAGGATGTATTAGTAGACCGTATTCCTGAAAGTAATGAAAGAGATATGGCGTTAATTCCAGCTTCCGGTATAGGGACTCCAGGGACAGCCCATCCCGGACAGCCGGGTGTTTTTACTTCTGCGGAAAAGCTGAAGGACAGTTTTACAAACAAAAACAATCCTGAATATATATTGGAATTTGATGTTGATCCGGAACATAAACAAGAAGTTCTGGAGGAAATAAAAAAGACCGAAGGAATGGTAGATGAAAAAATAAATAAACAGTAAAGTGTTCACACCGTGCCGCCATGAAAGCTGTTTTCGTGGCGGTATCAATAACAGCACGGGTTGTATACATATTTATAACAGCTGTATTCAAACATAATAGGGGGAAATACGATGGATGTCAGAAACATATACTGTGTTGGAAGAAACTATTTAAAACACGCGGAAGAACTTGGGAATAAAGCGCCGGAAAGTCCGATGCTGTTCTCGAAGCCTACACATGCATTTGCGCATGGAGCAAAAAAAACGCTGTATTTTCCTGTGGACCGGGGAGCGGTTCATTATGAAGCAGAGCTCGTTATCCGATTCAAATCGGAGTGGTATGAGGGAGCATCTCTCGATGAACTGATCGATGGAGTGGCAGTCGGGATCGATTTTACACTGAGGGAGGAACAGGATAAATTAAAAGAACTCCGGTATCCGTGGCTTTTATCCAAAGGATTCCGGGATTCTGCAGCAACAGGCCCTTTTTATTCATTCGAAAAAGGAAAATGGGAGGATACGTCCTTTGAGCTTCTTAAAAATGGCGAAGTAAAACAGCAGGGATCACCTAAAAATATGATCTTCGATCTGGAAAAACTGACGGCTTTTGCAGGAAAGCATCTCGGTCTTGGACAGGGAGACCTTTTATTTACAGGAACGCCAGAAGGGGTAGGACCGGCAGTGGATGGAGATGTATTTAAACTCACTTACAACGGACAGGAAGCAGGAACATTTCAAATCAGTATGAAAAAATAGAAGAACCTTTTGTTAGTTGAAGCGTGGGAGAGAAACAATCCTTCTAATGCAGAGTAAGCGGTGTACAAATAAAAATACTTTTTCAGTTTGTTGATTAAATGATCAGTTCAGAATAATTATTCCAGTCGTTGTATAAGCTCCTTCTCGTACCGAGCTTGCCGTGTGGGGCTGGTCTTCAGCTGAGCCCGGCCCGCCCGGAAAGCGTCCCGAAAGGCGAAAGCAGGGCAGCGTCTATCTATACATGAAAAAATACTTTATCACCAAACCGAAAAGCCTGCCGGATAAATTCCGGCAGGCTTTTCGGTTTTTAAAAATCGTTTTTCTTCAGTTAAAAAGTAAATAGTCCGACAGAGTAAAGGAATACGAGCAGGATGGCGAGCGGCGCAAAAATCCGCAGCAGCCAGATCCAGATAGTACCTATAGTGGACTGTCCAAAGTTGGAGGCTTCCAGCACTTCCGACTTGTTCCATCCCCAGCCGACAAACAAAGCGATAATCATACCACCGACAGGAAGGAAAATGTAGGAAGCAAGGAAATCCATGGAATCAAAAATATCTCTTCCGCCAATCAGAGAAACACCGGACCAGGCTCCGAGTCCAAGAGAGGACGGAATACCGAGAAAGAAGATAATCGATCCGACAAAAATAGCCGTTTTCTGTCTTGTCCAGCCGAGCCGCCGCATGAAGTAGGCAACCGCCACTTCAAGGAGGGAAACCCCGGATGAAACAGCTGCTGCTGAAAGCAGGAAGAAAAAGATAAGTCCGTAAATCAGTCCAAGGGACATACTGCCAAAAATATCAGGAAGTGTAATGAACACAAGTCCCGGACCGGAGTCAGGCGCAATGCTGAACGTAAATACGGCCGGGAAAATCATCAGACCGGCTACGATAGCAAACATCGAGTCCATCGTGGCAACTCCGACGGCTGCTCCCGGAAGCTTTTCTTTCTTCGAAAGGTAGCTTCCGTACGTAATCAGTGCCCCCATTCCGAGGCTGAGAGAGAAGAAAGCCTGGCTCAATGCTGCAAAATAAACGGAAGGATCTGTCAAAGCGCTCCAGTCAGGGGAAAACAGGAAAGTCAGTGCTTCCTGAGCTCCTTCAAGCGTCATGCTGTATCCGGCAAGGATAATGACAAGGACTGCAAGAAGCGGCATGAGAATTTTGTTGGATTTCTCAATCCCTTTTTTAACACCTGCGTAAACAATTCCAACCGTAATCGTCATGAAAAGAAGCTGCCAGAAGATCGGGAACAGAGGACTCGTATGGAAATTAACAAAGAAATCTGCTGATGCTTCTGCTCCTTCGATAGGTGGTCCTCCACCTAAGTACTGCAGGAAGTAATAAATAGACCAGCCGCCGATAACACCATAGAAAGAAAGAATAATAAAAGCAGATGCAACACCGAGTATTCCTGCAAGCACCCACGGTTTTCCCGGAGCCAGCTTTTGAAAAGAGCCGACAACGTCGAGCTGTGCCCGGCGTCCTATCGTAAATTCAGCCATAATGATGGGAATTCCGATGGCAACAATAAAGAGAAGATAAATAAATATAAAAGCAGCGCCCCCGCTTTCACCTGCTACATACGAAAAGCGCCAAATATTACCGAGACCAACAGCGGATCCAAGCGCCGCCAGCATAAAACCGAGACGCGACCCCCACTGTTCTCTCGGCTGATGTTCCAACCCCATGGGTAATGACCTCCTTTAAAACGTTGAAGTAAAAAATTGTGAGAATATTACTATAACATATTATATACTGAAAGAAAGTTAAAAAAAGAAAAAATATGCAGGATTATTCTCCCAGATAATCCCGCCGAATCAGTGTATTTGCCATTTTTCCACAGTGCATGAGAAAATAGACTTAACATTCAGATAGAAATTGGTGGTGAAGAGGATGGGGGTTTCCGCGTCACGGCTTTTAAGTACACCTGTATTTGCTACTGCACAGGTGCTTACAGGGGAAAAAGTACTTGAAGACACAGAAATAAAATGGGCCTCGATCATCGAAATGCCGGTGGAAAACTTCCGGAGAGAACAGGAATTTGTTCTTACAACGGGGATCGGCTGCAAAGGAGATCCAGAGCTTATGGAGCGGTTTGTCCAGGATGTAATCGATTCGGGAGCAGCGATACTCGGTATCGCCACCGGCAGGCACATTTTTGATATTCCAGACCGGATCATCGCTCTGGCTGAGAAAAATAATTTTATTCTCGTTGAAATCCCATGGGCTGTAAGGGCAGGGGATATCCTATCCACAGTATTTATTGAAATTAACCGGGGGAACGAGCAGGTAAAACAGTCAATAGAAGAAATCAGGCAGGATTTTATTAATCGGGTGCTTCAGGAAGGAGATATTCAGGAGATCGTGGAAGCTCTGTACCGGCATACCGGTTTTCCATCGATGGTCACAGAGTATGATAGCAGCATGCGTGCTTTCTATAAAGTGGACAGTGCTGTAGTACGAGCAGTCGAGCAGGGCAATATAGAAAGACCAAAAGACTACGAAATCAATCGTTACCTCGGGCTGGAAGGACAGGAACACCGGCTGCACCCTCACATTTATGTATACGATATTGAAGGGGAGCGCTGGTGCCGCACCCTCATTAATATGAATCACCGAAAGCAGGGTTTTTTCTGGTTTCACCCCGGTAAAAGCAGCAATATTAACAGTTTTGTGATGAACGTGGTTGAGCATGCGGTGACAGCATGTGCTCTTTATTTCGTAAAAGAAAACGCAATAGAAATGACGGAAATTCGACTGAAAGATAATTTTATTCTCCAGCTTGCCAAGAAGTCAGATGGAGAAGAACAACTGCTTCGATCAAAAGGAGAACTGCTGGGATATGATCTTTCCCTCCCTTATTTATGTATCGTCGGAAAAATTCATCCGAGAAAAAAAGAGCGGCTTTTTCCTGATCTTGTAGAAGACAATCCTCCTACATCTTCACTGCAGAACATCAATTACTATATACAGAAGGAAATTAATAATACCGCACGTTTTCTCGGAAGGAAAACGATGACGACGTTCGATGAAAATGAAGTAATTATTTATCTTGAAACAGATCCAGGGCGCTATGCGGAAACGGCCGGTCAGTTTCTGGACTCTGTAGACCGGAGGCTTAACGACTTGCTGACGGAAGTGGAAATATCCTGGGGGGTGGCTTTGAAAAGAGAAGAAGCATCCGGGTTTCATTCAAGCTACCGGGAAGCAAAATCAGCTCTGGATATCGGTTTGAGTCAGGATGGCACCGGAAGCAGAACTTTTTACAAAGATACGCGGATCAACCGCCTGCTTCTTGCAGTAGCGGAGATTGACCACATAGGGAAAATAGTGGAAGATACGGTTGGGCCGCTTGCAGAATATGACCGCAAACGAAATACTGATCTGATTGAAACGTTTATTACGTATAATAAATACAACGGCAACGTCAGTCAGACAGCGAGGGCGCTGCATCTCCACCGTCAGTCCCTGCTGTACAGGCTGCGTAACATCGAGACGCTGACAAATCTTTCACTTGTTCAGTCTGATGATGTGTTTCTCCTGGAGCTTACGATACGACTCTGGAAAATGAAAAAATTGGAAAATAAATAAAGGAGGAGTACAGCAGGGGGACAGTCGGCTTTACGTGCCTTTAGCATGAAGGCTTCTAAAGGGAATTCAATTCCAGCCGGATTTTTACTCTGCAGCCTCAGCAGCATGGAAAAGCACAAGAAACGTCTCCTGCAAATAAATTATTTGAGCCGGGATAATAATTTAATCAACAGGCCGAAAATTGATTTAGAAAAGGTATTGTAAAAATGATTTACAGGCTGAAAAAGAAGCTGGTCCTCCCGGAGGGCCAGCTCTTCTTATGGACGAATCCACGGTTTTTTATTCTTTATACTCTTCAATGGTCCAGTCGTGGATCAGTTCAACGCACCCTTTCAACGTCTGGGCGACCGGACATTTCTTTTCAAAAACAGGAAGTACACGTTCAGCCTGTTCCCTCTTTCCTTCTGGAACCTGAATATAGTAATGAAAGTGAATTTTAGTAATCTTCATTACGCCATCCGGGGCTTCAATTGTTCCCTGGACCTCCGTTTTTAATTTATTCGGGAAAGGCGGAATATGACGCGCATCCAGCGCGCCTGCTAAGGTGCCGGTGAGTCAGCCGCCAGCTGCGGCAACAATATGGTCGAGTGTAGAAGGGTATTCCGTCTCCGGTTCAATCCCATAAAATTCTTTCACACCTCCATGAACACCAAAATTGAATGGGTCGGAAAATCCTTCAATAAATGCTTTGCGGTGGGGAGGTTTCTGTTGTTCGATACTGATATTGGTCAGCGCAATCGGTTTACCCATAAAAACAGTCTCCTCTCAAGTGGAATTAAAGAGCTTTTCCCTGCATTTCCGAACGGCAAACAACACTGCTTTCTTAACAATCCTCTGAAAAAAACGAGCGGGCTTCGAGACCCGCTTCCTGGTGTGATCATCTTCCTCAGGCTACAACACAACTATCTGTTTTTTACCAATTATAAGTCAGCTTAACCGCTTCAGCATTTCTTTGTTTAATTTTTCTGCTTCTTCGTAGTGAAGGCCATGTCCGCTTTCTTCAAAAGGGACAATATCGGCGTTGGGAATCCGCTTTTCAAGCTCTTCTGCAAACTCAAATCCGCAGATTGCGTCGTGTTTTCCATGGAATATTGTAACCGGAACATGAATATGGCCGACTTCATCGCGAAGATCTTCATCACGAAGAGCTTCTGCGGACGAAATCGTCGCCTGTTTGGAAGCCTGCATACTGAGTTCGAGCAGTTCAGCACGGACGTCACCAGGGACATCCTGATAGTAAAAATTCTGCCCGAAATTTTCGAGGGCAGATCTGCGGTCATCTTCCAGTGCTTCCATCAGATCCGTTACTTCTTCTTTAGCCATACCCAATTCGTATCCCTGCCGCTTCGTAAAGCTTGGTGCTGCCGGGCCGAGAAGAAAGAGCTGCTTTAAATCTCTGTCTGCAAATTTAACGGCAAACCGTAAGGCAACAGGTCCGCCCATTGAAAAGCCGGCAATTGTATAATTTGTCAGCTCAAGTTCCTTTATGATCTGTTTAATATCTGAAGCAAAAGTGTCATAGGAATAGTTTTCCTCCGGTTTATCCGATTGGCCGTATCCACGGAGGTCAATGCCAATATAGCGACAGCCATTTTCGGTTAGTGCTTTTTTCTGACGGTGAAACATCTGGTTGTTGAGAGGCCACCCGTGAAGAAAAATAACAGGCTGCCCCTCACCTTCGTCTTCTACGAAAATCGTCGTGTCTGGTGCAGTTTCAATATAACGTGACATGAAACGACTCCTCTCAACTAAGTGTAGGAATAATGTATCCGTATTCACGATCATTTAAACATGGACGGCAGGCTGTCTTGAAATCCAGCTGTAATTGTTTATTGCTTAAGCTGTGTTAAAGCGGTGCTGATGACAGAAGGAAACTCTGCTTTCGTCCAGTCCGTTCGGAAAGCCTGCCCTTCGGAACGAAGGCAGATCATTTCCAAAGAGAAAAAGCAAGGAAGTTTAGACATTTTCTTTATTCAGGGCATCCCGAAATATTAAACAACTATAGAAGAATACAGCTTGTGAAAAAATCTCACCGCGGGATGCAACAGCTTTTTTCAGCTGAACTCTAACGCTTCGTTTTTCCCGGTGCAGCGAGGGTTTAAACGGAAATGAAACAATCGTTCAATGTGTACAAAACAGTCCGTCAAACTATCATACAGATTGTACATCATAACTTATAATGTAAACGGTTATGATAAATAGTAAGAACAATTAAAACATTCTGATAGCGGAAGAGGGTGATAGCGATGCTGCCTTTTGATATTCAGGAATATCAGGAGCGTCTGCAGAAAACAAAGGACCGGATGCAACGGCGGGGAATTGAAGTTCTTCTCGTGACGGATCCGGCCAATATGAACTATCTTACCGGATATGACGCCTGGTCCTTTTACGTCCATCAAATGGTTGTGGTCATTATTGATGAACCGCAGCCGCTCTGGATTGGACGCTACCTGGATGCGAGTGGAGCACGCTTAAAAACGTGGATTTATGACGACAACGTCATCCCCTATCCGGATTATTACGTACACTCGGACAAATATCATCCGATGACTTTCGCCGGCGAAATTCTTACTCAGATCGGCCAGGGAAACCGCCGCATCGGTGTGGAAATGGATAACTACTATTTTTCTGCCAAGGCGTATATGAAGCTGCAGCAGGCACTCCCTAATGCAAGATTCACCGACGGCGATCTTTTAGTGAATTACGTCCGCATCGTTAAATCAGATCAGGAAATTGAATATATGAAACGTGCCGCGAAGATTGGGGACAAAGCAATGCACCACGGGGTGGAAAATGTCCGGATCGGCAACCGTGAATGTGACGCGGCAGCACACATTTATTATCACATGATCAGCGGTACAGAAGATTACGGAGGAGATTACTCTTCCATCGTTCCTCTACTGCCCTCGGGTAAAAATACTGGCTGTCCTCATTTAACGTGGTCGGACAGATCCTTTGAAGACGGAGATTCAACGATTATCGAAATGGCAGGCTGCTACGAACGGTATCATGTACCGCTCGCGAGAACTGTTACTATCGGTACACCGGATGAGCGGCTGCATCAGCTGACTCCAATTGTGCAGGAAGGTATTGCTGCTGTACTCGATGCAGCGAAACCTGGAGCCACATGCGGGGATATGGAAAGTGCCTGGAGAGAAACAATCAGTGCGTATGGAATTGAAAAAGAAGCCAGACTTGGGTACTCTGTCGGTCTCGGCTATCCGCCGGACTGGGGCGAGCATACAGCCAGTATTCGTAAAGACGACAACACCGTGCTGGAAAAGAATATGACATTTCATTTGATCCCGGCACTCTGGTTTGACCAGTACGGGATAGAAATCAGTGAAACGCTTCGAATTACCGAAACAGGATGTAAAACATTTTCCAAATATCCGCGGGAACTTATTGTACAGCATCCGTTTCTGCTTAATCAGCACGGGGGAGAAATATCCTGAAACTATTAACTGGGAGGTTATCATATGAAAAAAGTAAACATGGGAACAAAAGCAATCTGGGCAGGAGAAAGTGATTATCTGGCATTTGGTGCTACACAGGTACCGGTCGTACACAGTGTGTCTTTCGGATACGACGATATGGACGAGTGGTATGAAGTAGCTGTTGGAAATAAGGAAGGGCACATTTACGGCCGGAACACGAACCCGACAGCCCAGGCATTTGAAGATAAAGTGAAAATTCTTGAAGGGGCGGAGCATGCCACAAGTTTTTCTACAGGAATGGCTGCCATCAGCAATACGTTGAGCACGTATCTTTTCCCGGGAGACCGCATTGTTTCCATCAAAGATACGTATGGTGGAACGAATAAAATCTTTACAGAGTTCCTTCCGAAAATGAATATTGACGTGTGCCTATGCGACACGGGAGACCACGAAGCGATTGAAGCAGAAGTAGCGAAAGGGTGCAAAATTCTTTATCTGGAGACCCCGACCAATCCTACAGTGAAAATCACTGATATTGCCCGTATGGCGAAAGCCGGTAAAAAAGCAGGAGCGATAGTTATCGTTGACAATACTTTTGCAACGCCGATTAACCAGAACCCTTTGGAGCTTGGAGCGGATCTTGTTCTGCACAGCGCGACAAAGTTCCTCGGCGGCCATGCGGATGCTTTAGGCGGAGTGCTTGTAGGACCGAAGGAACTCGTCGAGCCGGTGTATCACTACCGGGAAATCAACGGTGCTACCATCGATCCGATGGCAGCATACCTGCTTCTCCGCGGTATGAAAACACTGAAACTGCGCGTTAAGCAGCAGAACGAAAATGCGATGAAAATTGCAGAGTATCTGAAGACAGTGGACTGGGTGGACGATGTATTTTATCCAGGACTGGAGGAACACCAGCACCACGACATTGCAAAAGAACAAATGAAAGGCTTCGGCGGCATGCTCAGCTTTTCAGTCAAAGGCGGAATAGATACGGTCCGCCATCTGCTTCCGAAGCTTGAATTTGCCAACCGGGCAGCGAACCTCGGTGCTGTTGAGACAATCGTCGGTCCTGCCCGTACTACGAGCCACGTCGAGTGTACACCGGAGGAAAGAAAGGCGATGGGTATTCCGGAAGGGCTCATCCGTTATTCTGCAGGTATCGAGGATATCGAGGACCTTATCGGGGATCTGGAACAGGCATTCCAGTCGCTCCCGAAAGAGCTTTATACGAGCGTATAGACGGGTAAAGTAAAGGTAAACAGAGCTTAGGAGGTCTATACTATGGCAGTTAAAATCGCATTTATCGGATTCGGAGGAGTGGGACAGGCCCTCCTCCAGATCCTCCTTGATAAGGAGAAGGAACTGAGACAGGAAGAAGGGCTGGAAACAAGCATTGTCGCTGTAGCGGATGTCATGAAAGGTTCGGTCTATAATCCGGGAGGTCTTGACGGTAATCAGCTGTTGAAGCTGGCATCGGAAAAGCGGTCGATGGAGGAGTACGACGGAGGACCAGGTACAGTAACAGGTCTTGACAGTCTGGCAGCAATTAAAGAAACGAATGCCGACGTAATTGTTGAAGTAACCTATACGGACGTCAAAACCGGCCAGCCGGCTGTCGATCACTGCCGTGCAGCTTTCCAGGCAGGAAAAAGCGTAATTACGACAAATAAAGGCCCGGTTGCTGTCGCCTACGAAGAGCTTTCCGCACTTGCAGAGGAAAAGGGCGTTTTCTGGGGCTTCGAAGGAACAGTTATGAGCGGCACACCTGCCCTCCGGCTGCCGCAGGAAACACTCCGTGGTAATACAATTGAGCAGATCACCGGTATCCTCAACGGCACGACGAATTATATGCTGACGGAAATGGAAAAGGGGCTTACGTACGAACAGGCGCTGGAGCAGGCGCAGAATAACGGTTATGCGGAAGCAGATCCGACAAGCGACGTGGAAGGCTATGATGCAAGATATAAAGCGGTTATCTTATCCAGTGTTATTATGAAAAAGCCTTTAAAAGCAGACGATGTTAAATGCACAGGTATTACCGGGGTGACGAGGGATATGCTGACAGATGCCATTGAAAGAGGAAAGCGTATCCGTCTTGTAGCAAAAATTAAACGAACTTCTGAAGGCGTCGAAGCGGAAGTGAAACCGGAGGAGCTTGATGTTTCGGATCAGCTTGCCGGAGTGCCCGGGGCTACAAATGCGATTTTATATGAATGCGATCTGGCAGGCCCGATCTTCCTCACAGGAGCCGGTGCCGGCCTTAAAGAAACCGGCTTTTCACTGCTGATAGACCTGATTCATTTTGAACGCCGGCGGTCAATGGTTAAACAGTAAAACAGGAAGGAAGGTGTGAGCATGCAGACGAAGGTGCTGTCAGCTAAAATGTATGTACTCGGAGAATGGATCGGCCAGGAGGAAACCTTTGATGTGTTCGATCCGCAGAATAATGAAATTATCGCTCGGGTGCCTAAAGCCTCGAAGGAATATGTAACGCACGTGATTGATCAGGCAGCGGAAGCCTTCTATTCTATTTCCTCCTGGCCGACTCACGAAAGAATTCAGGTTCTGAAAAAAGCAGCTGACTATATCGAGGAATACCGCGAGCGTTACGCCTATACAATCGCGAGAGAAGGGTCCAAAACCATCACAGAAGCAAGAGGCGAAGTAAACCGGACAATTCAGACGCTCCGCATCAGTGCTGAGGAAGCACGGAGATTAAAAGGGGAAACGATAAACTTCGACCAGATGGAAGGAAGCGAAAACCGTACCGGCTATTATTTCCGTTTCCCTATTGGGGTAATTGCAGCGATTACACCATTCAATGACCCTCTCAATCTCGTGGCTCATAAAGTCGGACCTGCACTGGCTGCAGGTAATCCAGTCGTCGTAAAACCTGCTACAGTTACACCGCTCAGCGCTCTTCTGCTTGCAGAAGCTTTCGATCAGGCTGGTGTACCGAGAGGATTCCTTTCTGTTGTGACCGGCTCCGGCAGGGAAATTGGAGACGCTCTCGTATCCCATCCGGAAATCAAAATGATTTCTTTCACCGGCGGAGTAGGAGCAGGTGATAAAATTGCTGAAAAAGCAGGAAGAAAAAAACTCGGCATGGAACTTGGTTCCAATTCACCAGTAATTGTACTTCAGGACGCTGATCTTCATGAAGCAGTAAAGGCGAGTGTCTCCGGGGCGTTTTCGGCTGCCGGGCAGAACTGTCTCGGTGTCCAGCGTATTTTTGTCGAGAAAAATGTGTTTGACGAATTTACGAATATGTTTGCAGAACGGACGAAGGAGCTTCAGGTCGGGGATAAACAGTCGGAATGGACAGATGTCGGACCACTAATTGAAGAAAAAGAAGCGGTCCGGATGGAAGAATGGGTGGGAGAAGCTGTATCGATGGGAGCCAAAGTAATTCAGGGAGGAAAGAGAAACGGAGCTTTCTATGATCCTACGGTCCTGATCGACGTACCGCATGAAGCTAAGGTATACTATGAAGAAATCTTCGGTCCGGTTGTCCTGATAGAGCCGGTAGAAAATGTTCAGGAAGCTGTTATTCGTTCCAATGAAGTTGACTATGGACTGCAGGCGGGTATTTTCACGGCGAATATCGATCATGCCTTTTATGCTGTACATCACCTGCACGTCGGCGGAGTGATGGTTAATGACAGCAGTGACTACCGCATCGATGAAATGCCTTTCGGTGGTGTGAAGCAGTCCGGTCTGGGACGTGAAGGCGTTGCCAGTTCTATTCAGGATATGACGGAAACAAGGGTCGTCGCTTTTAAACTGACTCCGCCGTGGTCCATTTAGGATAAGCGAAAATGCATATGAGAAACGTAAAAGAACCAGTTCCTGTCATTGAATGTAGTGACGGGAACCGGTTCTTTTTAGTAATAATTCCCCAGATACCAGAGGGATACGGTCTGACGAAAAAGGGAAGTGGCAGTAAAGAGAATTAACCTGTCCGGGAATCATCCCACTTTTGAGCCATCGGGTGGGCACGTTTCTGGCGCTGGACGGTAAGAAGTACAGAAGCTATTACAAGAGCCATTCCGACCCCCTGCCAGAGTGTTACAACTTCACTGTAAACGAGAACGCCGATTAAAATTGCCACGACAGGTTCTACTGTAGAGAGTATGGCTGCTTTCCCTGATTCGATCCAGCGCAGACCGGCTGTATAAAAAATATAGGCGAATACAGTAGCTACAGCAGCGAGACCGAATCCGTAAAGCAGCACGACGGGGGTGAAAAGAAGCTCAGATTTTTCCCACAGCCTGCTTGTCGGCAGAAGAAAGAGACTTCCAAATACCATCGAATAAGTAGTGATAGTTAAAGCGTGATAGCGTCCGCTCACATATTTTCCGAAAATACTGTAAAGAGCATAAAAGAAACCCGAAAGTACTCCAAATACAACAGTAAGTCCGGAGACGGTTAAAGCTCCTGCCGGAAAAAGTCCCACAGTCAGAGCACAGCCTGCAAGCATCAGAAGCAGAGCCCCGCCTTTGCGGATCGTAAACGGCTCCTTAAAAGTGAAGCGGGAAATCAGTGCGACGAACACGGGCCCCGTATACAGCAGTACAACAGCGAGTGAGATAGAAGCTGTTTCAATTACGGTAAAAAAGAAATAGTTAAAAAAAGCGATACTGATAATACCTGTTCCAACAAAAAAAGGAAGATCCCGCAGTTTGACATACAGAAGTCCGCGGTGAAATATGAGGAGAAACAGGAGCAGAAGCAGCGCTGAAAACGATAACCTGATGCCGACTACTTCCCAGGCAGAAAAGCCGGCTTCATTCAGCTGATTTACAAAAAGACCGGTTGTCCCCCAGAGGGCAGCTCCGGCCATAACAATAAGATAAGCAGCACGTGTGGACATTTGATCCTTGCCTCCTTAGTCACTCCTATCATTCTAATATGGATAGTTATAGAATAAAAGCAGGGATCATCCGGAATTTGCCAGTTATCGAATTTCTGTATGTTTTTCTAGAGATTCTTCATGTTTTCACGCCTGGTGCCGGGTACAGGAGGCAGGAGATTGTTAAGAAAAGAAGGCAGTGTGGTAAAATTAATACAAACAATGGTCTTTTTCACATTGCTGTGAATGTTTATAGTTATTATGGAGAACTTCGCTGTAAACGTCCTGACATTAACCCGGAACTGAGCTTTTCTTTGAAAAATTCACGAACGCAGTAATTTATTAAAGGAGCCTATCATGATTACGACTATTACATTTTTTGCAATTGCTATGACAGCATGGATTCTTCCAGTTACTTTTAAAATCAAAAGAGCTGTTTACAGGAAAACCGAACCGGAGAACCGTTCCGGCGAAAAAACTTTTTCGCCGGTGGAGATACTATATGTTCTTCCTGTAACGGCAGTGTTGTTATCCAATGAGCCGGCGGTCATGCTTGGAACGTCGGCCGCCGTATTTCTTGCAGTGTTTGGTGTGTTATTCACTTCACGGTCGAAAGCATCCGGAAAGCTGGTCTATACTCCGGGAATACAGCGTCTTCTCGGTATAACCTATGCTGTCTACTGGCTGATTGCGATTCTCGGTGTTTATATTGGAGGCACTTATTCCGTAGGAGCAGCCGTGATGTGGCTGACCATTTTTGCCGTGCTCCCACCGGCTCTTGTCAAAGCAGCCGGGTGGATTAACGAACCGATTGAAAACACGGTTCAGCAGCGGACTGTAGAAGATGCGGAGCGGCTTCTGGACACTATGCCGGAATTAACAGTTGTGACAGTATCCGGTCCTGGAAGTGCAGAACTGGTCAGAACTGTTTCTGAAGTACTGGCCGAAAGATTTGAGCTTCTTATTTCACCTTCTTCCGTCGGAACGCAGCTTGAAACAGCCCGAATCATCAATAAACAGTTAAAATCCCACCACGACATATTTCTTGTGGAAATAAAAACGGAAGAGGAAAAAGCAGTTCAGAAAATTTTTCAGACGTCTGGCAGACAGATTGTTATCTGTTCCGGGGAGAAACTTTCAGAGAGGATGTACGAATCTCTCCCGGAAAAAGCTGTTTTAATTGCAGACCGCAATTCAATACAGGTTTCCCGTGAGGAAGCACAAGAAAAGAGTAGACTCGTAACGTTCGGGCTGGACCGGCCGGATGCTGATATATACGCCCAGGAGATAGAGGAGGAGACCCGGGGAGTACATTTTGCGATTAAACAAAAAACCCATGATAAATCATTTTTAGTCCATTCAAACAGCCGGGAAACTGCCGTCCTGATTCTTGGGGCAGCAGCTGCAGCACTGGAAGCCGGTATGACGTTTGCAGAAATTGAAGAAGCGATAAAGAAGAACTGGGGATCTTAAAGAGCATGGGGTGAAAAGTTTTATGGAATATGCAGGAAGCCTGTCAGGAAATGCTGACAGGCTTTTTTAGCCCTTCCGCTGTCCCTGAGTTTTTAATATCGGGACAGGGGAGTTAGGAGACAGGTAAAACCGGGTATACGCCTAGCAGGAAGTATTGATAAAAAAGGGGAGGTATTACAATGAAAGCTGCAGGAATTGCGGCAGCAGCGGTGTTACTTGCCGGCTGCCAGAACGCCAATGAAAACATTGGAAATGAGCCGGACAAAAACACGGGAAATGTAGTAAATGAAGAAGAAGCAGAAGTGGATACGGAAGACGACGAAGAAAATAACGGCGGGGAGGAAGGGGAGGAGAAGGGGGATGAAAACGAAAGTTTATCCATGACGGAGGCGGACACCGAAGACTGGAATGTGGAAGTTATTCTCGATAATCTGGAATCCCCATGGGCGGTCACTTTTGGTGAGAACACAACTTACATCACGAGCCGGGAAGGATACATGATAGAGGCGGAAAATGGAGAAACAGAACAGGTGGATGTGGAAACGTCCGAGCCGGTACTTCAGGCAGGGGAAGGCGGCCTGCTCGGATTCGAGCTGTATGATGAGCAGGAGGCTTTTTTATACTATACTTATGAAAATGGGGAAGCATATGCCAACCGGATTGTCCGTGCGGAAAGAACGGGAGAGGCGTGGGAGGAAGCCGATATCCTCCTGGATAATATTGAAGGAGCTTCGATCCACAACGGTGGACGTCTTGCCCTTGGACCGGACGGTATGCTTTATGCAACTGCCGGCGATGCCGATGTTCCGGAATGGTCCCAGGATGAAGAACGTTATGCCGGAAGTATTCTTCGTATGACAATTGATGGAGATGTTCCGGAAGACAATCCGATGGAGGACTCGTACATATACAGCTACGGACACCGTAATCCGCAGGGGCTTGCCTGGAATACTGAAGAGGAACTTTACAGCTCAGAACACGGAGCAACGGGACGGGACGAAATCAATCGGATTGAACCTGGTAATAATTACGGCTGGCCGGTAATTGAAGGTGATGAAACAGAAGAAGGAATGGAAACGCCGGAGATTCATTCCGGAGAGGATACATGGGCGCCATCGGGAGCTGCTTTCCTGGAGGACGAATTCGTTACGGCGGGCCTGCGTGGAGAAGGTTTGTATGTATTTGATGAAGAAGCAGAGGAGATACATCTCACATTTGAAGGGGAAGGCAGGCTCCGGGACGTAAAGATGCATGAGGAGGCCCTCTACGTACTGACAAATAACACAGACGGCCGCGGGAGTCCCCGAGAAGGGGATGATAAGCTTCTTCGGCTGACGCTTGATTAATAACCGGTTAGGAGTGGAGCAGGTGAGTGTAGAAGAACATAAAAAAGCTGCACCGGAAAAAATCCGGTGCAGCGTTATTACCGTAAGTGATACAAGAAATAAAGAGACAGATAAAAGCGGAAAGCTGATTGTTCACTATTTGGAAGAGGCCGGACATGCAGCTGCTTCCCGCACCGTCGTCCGCGATGAAAAAGAAGAAATTCTAAGTGCAGTAAAAGACGGAATATCATCCGTTGAAACAGATGCTGTTATTTTAAATGGCGGAACAGGGATTGCCCGTCGTGATATTACGATTGAAACGGTACAGCCGTTGTTTGATAAGGAGATTACCGGCTTTGGAGAAATATTCCGTATGCTCAGTTACACAGACGATATAGGGTCGGCTGCCATTATGAGCCGGGCAGCGGCAGGAGTAAGCGGCAGTACGGCGCTTATCTGTCTTCCGGGATCGAGTGGCGCAGTCAAGCTTGCAATGACAAAGCTTGTTCAGCCGGAGCTCGCGCATATCGTAAGGGAAATAAAAAAAGATATGTAAAACAGCCTGTCCCCCGGAAACTAAATAGTGTCCGGGGGCTTTGCTGGTGAAGCGGAGTTTTTTTAAAAGGTATGGTTATTGTTACTCGGAAGGCTGGTGCTGACTTTCCCCATTTTTAGAAGCAATGATCGGAAGGAGTTCGTGCAGATCCTGAATAGTGTAGTCTGCTGTAATATCATCCATTGGTTCTTTTTCAAAGCGGTTAAGCCATACAGAAGTGATTCCGGTCCGTGAGGCTCCCAGTATATCAGTTTTCAGATTGTCTCCCACCATCCAAGTCTTCTCTCTGTCGGCACCGCTTGTTTCCAGAGCATACTCAAAGATCGAGGCATCCGGCTTACCCCGGCCGAAAGCTCCGGAGATAATAATCTGATCGAAGTAGGGAGCAATTTCAGGTGTAATAGTAAGTTTTGTCTGTTGAAGCTGAGGGGATCCGTTTGTCAGCAGTACAAGCGTGAACCGTCCCTGGAGTTTATCCAGAACTTCCAGTGCATCATCAAATAAAACCGGAGAGCGTTTTCGTTCTTCGATGAACCGGGAAGCGAGGTCTTGTGCAGCTTCAAATTCTGCATTTCCACACTCTTTTAGTCCATCATGCCAGGCATACAGCTGGTATTCTTTAATAACGGCGGCCAGCTTATCAAACCCTTTCTCTTCATCCTCGAAAGCACCCCAGAGTCCTTCAAATGGATTTATCCCAATCATCTGCGTAAATTCATATGTATCATAGGAGGCGTATCTTTTACGCGCAGCGCGCCGCACAGCCTCTTCAAGGGCAGAAGCATCTACTGCGTATGTTTCTTCAGCGTAGCTGCACGTACGATCGAAGGCAAGCTGAATACTTTTTTCATCCCAGAGTATCGTGTCGTCCAAATCGAAAAAAACAGCAGGTTTCATATTTTAGTATCTCCCTTCTAAGATCGATAAGTTCTTTAACAGTGTAAAGTATCCAAAATCTTCTGTAAACCGTCCGGGGAGGGTTCAATTATCAGCTTCGTCGAAAAATCAGCCATGACGCGAGGTGTTGATTCCGGTGCCGCAGCCTGTATCCAGCGAGACTTAGCTTACGGTACTTATAAAAAGGAAGAAGGAATTTAAAATCAAATCTAGAAATTAGAATATATACTTTATTTTAGCGGAGGGATAACAAGAATGAAAAAAAGAATTGATGAGCAAGGTCTCCTAACCCAGCTTCTGCACGCAGGACAGGTACCGGATCCAACGACAGGAGCACGGGCAGTACCGATTTACCAGACTACCTCCTATGTGTTTAAAGATGCTGATCACGCAGAACGGCTGTTTTCACTCTCAGAACCAGGCAATATTTACAGCCGTATCATGAATCCGACCGTCGATGCTTTTGAAAAGAGGATGGCCATTCTGGAAGATGGTGTGGCAGCACTCGGAACTTCCTCCGGCATGGCTGCAATCACCATGTCTATTATGAACTTGGCTCAGAACGGGGATCACATCGTTGCTGCCTCCCACCTTTACGGCGGTACTTATAATCTTTTCGCCATCACGCTTCCAAAATACGGAATTGATGTGTCCTTCGTCGACATATCGGACATTAATGCTGTCAAACAGGCAATTAAAGAAAATACAAAAGCTGTTTTCGCTGAGACAATCGGCAACCCCGGTCTTCAGGTGCTCGACTTTCATGCAGTTTCTGATGCAGCCCACGACGCCGGGATTCCGTTGCTCGTTGACAATACGTTTGGCACTCCTGCTGTGTGCCGTCCGCTTCAGCACGGGGCAGATATTGTTATTCATTCCGCAACGAAATGGATTGGGGGGCACGGAACGACGATTGGCGGTGTGGTCGTTGATGGCGGACGTTTTACGTGGAACAAAGAAAAATTTCCGCAGTATCATGAGCCGGATCCAAGTTATAACGGGCTCGTATATAATGATCTCGGTGATATGGCTTTTATTTTGAAAATGCGCGTGCAGCTGCTCCGGGATATTGGAGCTGCTCTTAGTCCTCAAAACGCTTTTTATCTGCTGCAGGGACTGGAAACATTGTCACTCCGGATGGAAAGGCATCAGAAGAATGCTCTCACGCTGGCAAGGCGGCTGCAGGAACATCCGGCAGTTAACTGGGTCAAGTACCCTGGATTGGAAGCACACCCGGCACACGAACTTGCGGTAAAATATCTTGATGGAGGATTTGGCGGTGTTGTTAATTTCGGTATTGACGGCGGTATGGAGGCGGGACGTGAGCTTATCAAACACGTATCACTCTGGTCCCACGTCGCTAACGTCGGGGATGCGAAAAGCCTGATTATTCATCCGGCTTCCACAACGCACCTTCAGCTCAGCGAAGAAGATCGGGAAAGCTCCGGTACGACATCAGATCTTGTACGTCTCTCTGTAGGACTCGAAGACATAGAAGATCTGTACGAAGATTTAAATGAAGCTCTCGGGATGGCTACGGGTCACTTCGGATTGAAGCCGGACAAGGACAGCTATGCGGAAGCTTTAAAATCAGCTGTATGTCACACGGAGGAGGGACCGCGCCGGAAAACGATGATCGTTCTTTCCGAAACTGCTCAATACGCAAAGAAGTGGGAGCGGCTCGGTTACCGTACTATCCGGACAACTTCATCCGAAGAGCTGGATAAATGGAAAGGGGAAACGGTGGATTACGTCCTGGCTCCGGAGCATTCCGAGGACCTTTTAAAGGAGGCAGTGGAGAAACTCCGCCCGTTCGGGGTTGTCCATCACGGTCAGGCATCCATTTTATCAGCTGTACCAGAAGGAGTAGCTTCTATAGCGGATAAACCTTAAAAGTTTCTGTCTGATTATCCGCTGGATAACTTGATTAACAAACTGAACCCCCTGTCAGTCGTCAACTGACAGGGGGTTCTTTATGAACAGATTGGGGGAGTAACTTATTCAGCTGTCGGAATTTCCTTCGAAAAATTCGGGGTGGTCTTCAGCGATGTACTCGAATACGCGCTGCTCTATTTCGAAATACAGCTGGTTCCATTCGGATGTATTTTCTGGACTAACGTCATACTCTGAAGCAGCCTCTTCCTGAATCTCATGCCAGATGTAAGGGAGCGCAAATTGAAATTCCAGCTGGCGCCTGCCAAGCTCTTCATCTGCTTCCTCCAGTTCGTCTATGAATAAACGGACTTCGGCATCTTCTTCGAGCGTGAGGGCCTGTTCTTCACTGACAAATTCATTGAAACTACTGGAATCGTAGCTGAAGTCGTAGTTTTCCTCCGCAAATTCCTTCCATCCTGTGAGCTCAAGAGAAATCCATTCCGCAGCTTCCTCAGGGGACGTATCTTCACTGCTGCTGTCTTCCCTGATCTGCTGGTAAATCGTAAATAAGAGGGCATGATCTTCAAAAGCCTCCTGAGAAAACGGGCTGCTGTCTTCCGGTGTGTGTTCCTCCAATGCTTCCTGCGCAGCGGAGCGGTATGAATCTTCCTGTCCAGATGGGACGTCAGAAGTATTTCCTTCTGACGTTTCTACGTTCACTGGTTCCTGGGTCGTTGTAGTTTCTTCTGATTCTATGTCAGGAGCGGATTCCTCTGTATTCGCTGTATTTACTTCCTCGGTCTGGATAACCTGCTGATCGCTGTCGACAATAAAAAGAATGATTGATAAGACAGCTAAAACCAGGGCCCCAATCCCAAGAATAATTAATTTTTGCCTCGGCATTTTGTCACCTCATATTCAGGGATGATTGTTCAACGTATTATAGCATGTAATAAGAGAGAGCGGGAATTGAAAATCTCAAGAACGAACGGTCTATCCCATAAGTATTTGATTAATATGGGCGTTCTGTATTTTCTACATATGTAAAGGACACACAGTCATGACTGCCATCATTACATTTAATTCCATTTTTTCTGCCCGATCTGCCGTTATTGATGCTGTTCTGGCCCGTGCACCAGGTGTGATAAGCTTTCAGGATGTCGGAGAAGTAACTTGTATCGTCTGGAATGTGACATTGACCTTCGCAGCAATCATTATTATTTCACTAATCTTAGATGAAATTGAATGTTTTGAGCGGGTGGCCCTGCACATGACTCCGGATGGCTGAAGGGAACGGGATAAAAATGTTTGTCTGTGTCTCTCTTCTCGGTTCCATTGTGGCCGCTTTTTTCGCGAATGGTGGTGCCGCTACTTATTTTAACACCAATTGTACTCGCTATGGTCAGGGCTCTGCATTTTAAGGAAACAATGATTCTGTCTTTTATTTTATTTTCAGCAGGCAATACAATAACAGGTTTTTTAAAGCATCCGAATGTAGGAGAGATGCTTCAGGGAGAAAGGCATACGGTTAGTATTAGTAATACAAAAATAGTATTATGGATACGGGTTGATCGAAAAAAAATCTGACATCGTTAAGACAGATGATAATTTAAAGGTAGTTTTATGCGAATAAAGGGAGGAGAACTATGCTGCATGTAACTGGGGTGATACTTGCGGGAGGACAATCCAGCAGAATGGGTGAAAACAAAGCGCTGCTTCCAATTGGGAATAAAACAGCAGTGGAACGTATTGCACAAGCTCTCTCCGAATGGACGGACAGTCAGATAATTTCAGCAGTTGAAGAAGAAACATACTTATTTACAGGGCTTCCAGTCGCGGTGGATCTTCATCCCGGGGAAGGTCCGCTTGCCGGACTGGAAGCAGGAATGGAAAAGAAACAAGCAGACTGGTACCTCGTTGCTGCCTGTGACATGCCTCTTATCAGACCCGAAGTAATCGAATATTTGGTCGAAAAAATAAAAACAACAAAATATCAGGCTGTTCTTCCGATTATTAACGGCAGAAGGCAGCCGCTTCTTGCTGCTTACCGTGCTGATTGTCTGCCTGTGCTGAAAAGAAGTCTTTCAGATGGAGAACGTTCTGTGAGAGCGCTTTTTAATAAGATTGACTTTGACATCATCACTGAGAGCGATATGATAGAGGCAGGAATAAAAAAGGAAACGGTTGAAGCCTCCTTTTTTAATATGAATCACCGGGAAGAATACAAAAAGCTTCTTTCCTGGTTCGAGCGGGAGAAAGAGAGCTGAAGGTCACAGTGCGGAGGGAAATACGATGAAGGAAGAAACGTTTCAGGATTATTATTACAACCATGTCTGCTTTTCCACGAAGGACCATCCTTATTCAAAAAATCCAAAGCATGTGTGGGTAATCAGCCGGTATAAAGACAGCTGGCTTTTAACTAAACATCCATCCCGGGGAGTTGAATTTCCAGGGGGGAAAGTCGAAAATGGAGAGCGCCCGGACGAGGAGGCTGTCCGGGAAGTTTATGAAGAAACCGGCGGAGTAGTTAAACATCTTTATTATATCGGTCAGTATAAAGTGGCCGGAAAAGCAGAAACAGTCGTAAAAAATGTATATTATGCGGAAGTCGGCAGGCTCGAAAAGAAATCATCCTATCATGAAACAGAAGGGCCGAAGCTTCTTACTGAACTTCCATCTTCTATCCGTAAAAATAAAAAGTACAGCTTCATAATGAAAGACAATGTACTTCCATTGAGCATGAAGGAAATTTATATCCGTTTTTTTGCCGGTTCGGAAAGTGAAGCCGGAAAAGAGCAGGAATTATAAAAACAGTCCTCAGGCAGTGTAAAAAAGAGGTTCCGCCTTTCTGCGGAACTTCTTTTCAGGCTGTTGATAAAGTATTTTTATTTGTATAGATATACGCGTTCCTGCTTCCGCCTTCCGGGACGCTTTCCGGGCGGGCCGGGCTCAGCTAATTCCTTCCATCCACAGGCTGGAAGGAATGGATCTTCGCCTCGTCCTGGATCGCCCAGGAGTCGTCCCTGCGGCTGCTGCAGGGAAATCAAA
>PWLM01000089.1 GCA_003560495.1 Bacillus sp. (in: firmicutes)
CACAATTTCTCCATCCGCTACCACGGAGAGGGTAAGGTTGGCGATATCCCACTCCTCCATTTTTTCTTCTGCAAGCTCATCCAAAAACGGTTCCAGAGCAGCTGTGTCCAACGAAGAGGGGGCAGCGGCGGCCGGCTGGAAATGAAGGCCGGACACGAGAACGAGACATACAAGCAGGCAGATGCACAGCGCTCTCACGGTGTTCACTCCTTTCTTTAAAGCAGCGGGGACAGGAGACTGGTTCATCTTTGATCTTTTGAGCGGAAATGATAGCGGTATATTCTCTTAATTCCATTATATTCCTAATAGCAGCTATTATAAACCACTATTTTTACCCTCCGTAACGGAAGGAGCAGAATGTTTAAGAAACAGGAGATAAAATGGTACAGTTAATTATGTAAGCGATTAAATAAACTGTGAAAGGAGAAGGATGATGGGAAAACTGGATAACAAAACAGCTTTTATTACCGGAGCCGGATCTGGAATGGGGAAGGCCCAGGCGGTTCTTTTTGCAAAGGAAGGAGCCCGTGTCATCGCAGCGGATATTAACGTGGAAGGGGTAAAAGAAACTGAAAAGCAGATTAAGGAAGCAGGCGGGGAGGCGCTGGCAGTCGAACTCGACGTCTCAAGTAAAGCGAGCGTGGAAGAAGCGGTTCAAAAAGGACTTGAAAAATACGGAGCGATCGACGTACTGAGTAACACAGCCGGTATTCTGGACGGCTACGCCCCGACACTGGAAACGTCGGAGGAATTATGGGATAAAATCCTGAATATTAACCTGAAAGGCGTGTATTACGTCACGAATGCGGTGCTGCCGCAGATGATAGAGCGCTCCGGGGGCGTGGTTATTAACATTGCTTCCATTGCGGCGTTTGTCGCCGGAGGAGGCGGTGCTGCGTATACGTCTGCTAAACATGCGATTGCCGGCTACACAAAGCAGCTGTCTTTTGATTACGGTCCAAAAGGTATACGGGCCAATGCGATTGCACCCGGTGCCGTGGAAACAGGAATGACAAAGCAGATCTTTGAGGAAGGTTCGGCAGCCGTCATGGAAGCAGTAAATTCCGTGCCCGCAGGCAGATACGGGCAGGCAGAGGAAATTGCCGCGGCGGCTTTGTTTTTAGCAAGTGAGGATGCGTCTTTCGTACACGGAGCCATCCTCCCGGTCGACGGCGGCTGGATCGTAAAATAATCGGCTCAGAGCGGGAGGGAAGCAGCCTGCTCTTATAATGACGAAAAGTCTTTTCCTTGTCAGATAAGGGAAAGACTTTTTGTCGTAGAATCATTTACATTGATTCATCTAACAATAAAACAAAGAATCAGGAAGAAGCTGACGCTTTTAAAAACAGTTCAATTTAACTGCATTAAAGTTTGTGCACATTTTTTCAACAGATGAATAGACAAGGGAAAATATATATGAGAAAATGAAATTGTTGCCTAAAGGAAACTTATTTAGTTTAGGTAAATAAAAAGCCATTCTCCATCATACATAGGGAATTTAGGCAGAATAAATAATTTAAATTTAAAGGAGAGAAAACAACATGAAAAAATGGTTCGTCTTAATGAGTGTCTCAACAGTATTCCTGGCCGGGTGTGGAAATAATGAAGCCGGGGAAGAGGAGCAGAACGCTGGGCAGAATACGAATGCAGAAACAGCAGCCAACAACGAAGCAACGGATACAGAACAGAACAATGAAGAAAATGAAGAGATAAATACAGTAGATAACAGTGAAGAGGAAGCCAACGGAGAAGAGGAGCTTCTTATCACTACCAGCTTTTCCATAATGGCCGATTTTGCCGAAAATATCCTCGGAGACCGGGGTACTGTAGAATACATCGTACCGATCGGCGAGGAGCCGCACGAATACGAGCCGGTACCAAGTGACTTTCAGAGAGTAAGTGATTCAGAAGTTTTTTACGTGAACGGTCTGGATCTTGAAGAATGGCTGCAGGGGCTGATTGACAATACAGGGGACGTTCCGATTGTGGAACTGTCAGAAGGGATAGACCCGGTTGCACTGGAAGGGGATGACGGTAACGACCCTCACGCCTGGCTCGCGCCTGGTCTGGCCCCGGTATATGTGGAAAACCTGGTAGAGGATCTCGTAGAGCGTGATCCGGAAGGGGAAGAGGAATACAGGGAAAATGCCGAACAGTATCTGGAAGAGCTGGACGAACTGGAGAACTGGACGCAGGAAAAGGTGGAAGAAGTGCCGGAAGAAAACCGTATAATTGTCCTAACGGAAGACGCCTTTAAATATTTCGGCAGAGAATACGGCTTTGAAACGGACGGTATCTGGTCCATCAATTCCCATGAGGAAGGAACGCCGGCTCAGATCAACCGGATCATTGACCTGGCAAGAGAAGAACAGCCTCCTTACTTATTCCTGGAGTCAACCATCGATCCGCGGTATATGGAGTCTGTTTCAGAAAACTCGGATGTAAATATCTATGATGAACTGATCTATACGGACGCTGTAGGTGAGGAAGGCAGCGGCGCCGAAACATATATTGAAATGATGGAGCATAACGTAGAAACAATTGTCGGTGCATTAAGTCAATAACAAAAAAAGGCGGCTGGGAAAATCCAGCCGCCTTTTTTGATATCTATCGTTATAACGACATGTAAAATCCCCCGATGGCATTCGGGGGATTCAGGAGGAGATACAGCATTACCCTACTTCATAAAATAGTTTTATTTTTCCTTAGGTAAACATATTTTACTTAAGGCAAAATTACAGCAGTTCTATTCTTTTGTCAAGCTTAATGAAGCAGATATAAGTAAAAGATTTTAGGAATAGCTGACTGCGATGGGCCGTGTACGGAGAAAAGAGGCTGGATCAAAAGGGTCACAGAGACAGCCTGAATAGCAAGAGTAGACCCGGACCAAAGTTTTGAAACCCTGGCAGATCAGGTTTTATCTGTCAGGGTTTGGTCCGTGTGAAGTCGTGCTTCCTTCCTTATGAGGCATTCCCTTTGATACAGGCCTGCCATACTTGTTAATCAGTTTCTTTATTCCGGCTGGATTTATACTGGAGGGTTATTCACTGTTATAACGCTGATCAGGTCATAGATGAATTCGCGGAGTACCACAGTCATATCGTAGAAGAATGAATCTGAAGCTGCATCGCACTGAGACCGAGCTCCTGGTGATTGAAGCTGGCCATCGTCTGATCTTCGGAAGCAGGGAACGTATGATTGTAAATGATCAGGCCGACAAGCTGTATTTTCGCATATGCTTTCAGTTCTGCAGCATACCTGACATCGATATACATACCTTCATCTAATACCTGTATCCACAGCAAAATCGCAGGAAGCACCCGCCTCGGGGAGGCCGATAACGACATCAATATTCCTCTCCCTTTTCAAAGCGGTACAGTTCGTATGAAAAGGGGCCCCGCCATCGTCATTTGCCGCAGACTTCGACTCGTAATCCACTGTTTTGTCCAGGAAATTTTTGTCTTCCGGGTCCTCGTTGATGGCTTCTCTCCTTTCGTCCACAGCTTTCTTTTCTATTTCCGGCTTCAAAAAATATTAAAAAGCCCTTCCAAAACACGTTCTGGAAGGGCTCTGCTTTATTAAATAATTTCCACCGGTCCGTGATCATCAATGTGGTCTCCGTGTACGTGGTGAAGACGTCCGTTAACAACGTAGTCATAGTGATCGCCGTGAGGCACCATTTCGTGTCCGCAGTCTTCATCATGCTTACAGTTCGACTGAACAGGCGTGCAGCTGTCCGGGTTTTTATCAGAGACTTCAATTTTACATTCATCCCAGTGATCTTCGTGTTTGTGATGGAGATGGCCGTCGTGGATATAGTCAATATGGTCGCCGTGGTGGATTTTCGTGTGTCCGCAGGAAAGAGAATGCTCGTGCTTATGATTGTCATGTGTATGATGTGCCATAAAAGAAGCCCTCCTTTTTGTTTATACAGCAATTTTACCATCTTCTTTCTATCCGTGCTTGTTTTCGAAAGGGTTTCGATTTACTCTGCTGCTTTGGAAACAGCTCCGTTAAAGTTAAATACTGCTATAGAATAAGGGGGCCTGTGTTTCTTTCTCTTCACCTCAAAAAAACTCCTTTCTCTCTGACACCACCGCAGAATCCGCAAGTCCGGGGCAGGAGGGGGAGGCTTGCAGAATAACAACAAAGAATGAAGGCAGTGACAAAAACAAAGAAAACCGCGCCCATTGCCGGTGCGGTTTTCTTTCAGAGTGCTAATTAAGTCTTGATTGTAAAATCATGATTCTTCTGAATGTACAGTTTTCGCCTGCACTCAGCCCTGCCGTGGGGCTCGTCGTCAGCTGTTTGCCCTCCGGCTTTGAAAAGGATCTTCCGACTTCGCTCTATACCACCGGCATTTCCGCCGGACGTTCCGGAAGAAAAAGCCTCTCCTGAATGGCAGAAAGAGTGGAATCAACACGTTTTTTCGAAAAGAAAACCTCTTTTTATTTTCCTGCTGGAGCTGCAGCAGGCGACTCCGGGGCGATGAAGGACGAGCGGAAGATCCATTTCTTCCGAGCATGGAGAGGAAGAAATTAGCTGAAGCCGGCCCGCCCGGAAAGCGTCCTGTGGAGGCGGAAACAGGGAGATGTCTACGCCTGTATAAAAAATACTTTTAGTGAGCCAGCATTTCTTCACGGATTTCTTCTTCATCCATGTGTGCGGGGTAGTAGGTCGGCCAATTTGTCACCTCTTCCAGGAGCTGCTCTCTGTCCTCTCCCCAGTAAAGATGAAAGTGATGAGCATCTGTCGGGAAAATAGCATGGTCGCTGAACTGAATAAATTCGGGCATTTCCTCATCACCGTCGTCTTTAGCAAATATATATCGGACTCCGCGGTTTCCTGCTTCATAAGTTAAGACTTCATATCCGTCGTATGCATAAGAGGCTTCCATCTCACTTTCATCCGCATAGAAAGTAAAGGTGTCATCCTGAATATCGATGTAATCTACATCCGTTTCGTAGCCTGTTTCATAATAAGACGTATATTCTTCCGCTGTCATAGACTCATCTTCTTCTGCTTTTTGTTCCATTACCGGATCGAGCTCTCCTTCCATAAGGTAAGGATAAACAGACTGCCATTCGCCTTCCCAGTCGGACAGCTCCCGGTCTTCAATCTGTTCGTCGTCAAAGTATCCGTCATAGATAGCCTGATCCTCTTCGTCATGGTCGTGGTTATGATCATGATTATGGTCGTTTTCGTGGTCGTGATTTTCTTCGTGGCTATGATTGTTTTCATGATCATGGTTATCCTCATGATCGTCCTCATGACTGTGATTATTTTCGTGATCATGGTTTTCTTCATCATGGACATTGTCCACATTGTTATTCTCTTCATTTTCAGCTGCTGCGTTGTCTGTCTGTTCTTCATTGGCTGAAGCCTCTGCATTATTGTTTTCCTCAGTACCGCAGGCTGTGAGCACTAACGCTAACATGGAAGCTGAAAGTAGAAATGACTGTTTTTTCATATGTATAACCTTCCTCTCAAATCGTAATCGTTACGATTAGTAAGTATAAACATAATTTCACAATGTTTCAAGGGAAAGTGGAAATGTTTTTCTTCATTTTGTAAAAGACCTCCTTCAAAGCATAAAAAAAGCAGCATGGGAAGAGCGCCCTGCTGCTTTCTATCCAGTCTTCTATTGTGTGATTTCGTAAAGGCACTTCTCAGCTGGGCTCGTTTACTGGGATCCCCATCCGCCGTCGACAATCATTGCTTGTCCAGGAAAGAAATCAGATTCGTCGGTACATAAAAACAGCACCATACTGGCAATTTCATCCGGGCGTCCGAGACGGTTGGCAGGGGAACTGCTTTCTCATTCCGGGGGTAATATCTGCGAGGATCGGCGTTTCAATGATCCCCGGGGATAGTGCATTTATTTGGACGTTTCTTCCGGCATAATCCATAGCGGCCTGACGGGTCATGGACACAACTCCGCCTTTCGATGCAGAATAACTCGGGAGCCCGGTAAGGCCGATATGGGAAGGCAGGGAGGCAATGTTAACGATTTTACCCGATCCGTTCTCTACAAAATGCGGCAGCACCGTTTTTATACCGAAATTTTCTTTGGCAGGCAGTTATTCCGAAAAACTGCTTTCGTGTGATACATTTAAACAGACATCTTTTAGTAAAATCGAGACAGAGAGAAACCTCACAAAAAAAGCAGCACACGTCACACCAGGGGAGCACAACCGATTTGAAAACAAAACTGATCTTTGCCCTTTTAGTAATCACAACAACGAGCCTGATGGGGTCTTCCTTTGCCGTCGCGAAAATCGGCCTCGAGTACGTGTCGCCGCTGCTGCTCGTTGGCATCCGCTTTACCGTGGCGGGACTACTCATGGCAGCTTTCGTGCTGCTGTTTCAAAGAAAACATCCAAAGCGGGCGGCGGACTGGCTGAAGATGGTCGTTGTCGGTGCGGTGCAGACCGCAGGCGTCATGGGAGCGATCTTTTTGAGTCTCCGCACGATTACCGCCGGGGAGTCCGCGATTTTAACGTTTACGAACCCGCTTCTCGTCGTCATTTTCGGTACGCTCCTGATGGGGGTGCGCTACCGGAGATTTCAGTGGTGGGGGGTCTTTATCGGCTTTACCGGCGTATTTATTACGATGGGCGCCCATCTTGATCTGGAAATCGGCACGCTGTTCGGTTTTGCGGCCGCTGTTTCGTGGGCGGTCGGCACGCTTTTGATTAAAAAGTGGGGGATGCTGTTTGACACGTGGGTATTAACTGCGTACCAGATGCTGTTCGGGGGACTGATTCTGCTTTTCGGCAGTGCGCTGCTCGAGGACGCGCTGCTCATCTTCAACCCGGTCTCCATCTTCGTGCTTGTATGGCTTGCCATTCCTGCTTCGATCATTCAGTTCGCCATCTGGTTTTTTCTGCTGAAAAAAGGGCACCCGGGCAAAGTGAGTGCGTTTTTGTTTCTCGCACCGTTTTTCGGGGTCCTTTCCGGCTGGCTGCTTCTGGACGAAACGGTCGGCTGGTCGCTCGTCCTCGGCGGAGCGCTTATCTTCTCCGGCATTTTCCTTGTCAACTGGCCGGTGAAAGAAGGAAAATAAAACTATACAGGAACCCTGAGAATTTATAAAAAAGGAGCTGCAATGCCTTGA
>PWLM01000187.1 GCA_003560495.1 Bacillus sp. (in: firmicutes)
ATAACGAGACCGTCAATCAATGTCCCTTTTCCGATAAAAGAAGCTGTGATATCGTTTTTTGGACGCTGATACACTTCTTCCGGGGTGCCGGTCTGCTGCACCTCCCCGGCATTCATCACAACGATGCGGTCTGACATTGCCATTGCCTCACTCTGATCGTGGGTGACGTAAACGGCGGTCATGTCCAGTTTTTTCACGAGCGACTGAAGCAGAATCCGCATCTCGTCTCGAAGCGAGGCATCGAGGGCGCTGAGCGGTTCATCCATCAGAATAATTTCCGGGTCGGTCGCTACTGCCCTTGCAATCGCGACCCTTTGCTGCTGTCCGCCGGAAAGCTGGTGCGGATACCGGTTTTTATGATCACCGAGCTGGACGTTGTCGAGCGCTTCTGTCACTTTATCCTGCACTTCCCGCTTTCTGCCGGTCGCCTTCAGTCCGTAGGCCACATTTTCAAAAACGGTCATGTGCGGCCAGAGGGCAAAATCCTGGAACACCATACCGATCTTCCGCTTCTGCGGCGGCACGTTTATTTTTTTATCTTTATCAAATACAGGTTTTCCATCGAATAATACTGCTCCTTCAGCGGGATCTTCCAGTCCTGCGATCATTCGGAGCAGTGTTGTCTTGCCACAGCCGGACGGTCCGACGAGGCTGACAAATTCTCCTGATTGTATTGTCATGGATAGTGGTTTCAACGCATGAAGCGTACCGAACCATTTTTCGAGCTGGCGGAATTTAATATCCATTCTGTCCTCCCCTTTCGTCTACACTCTAAATACTAGCGGCTGAATGTTAAGGAAATTTAAAGACAGAATTAACATTCCTTCAATACTCATGTGCTATTCTCTATGCACATATAGATTTCATCTATAATTCACGTCGTAAAAAGGCTAAACATATTAATAAAAGGGAGTATTTATATGAAATGGAAACAGCTTGAGGTTTTCTATCATTTTTCACAGCTTCAAAACGTATCGAGAACTGCCGAAAAAATGGGGGTTAAGCAGCCGACTGTGACGTTTCACTTAAGACAGCTGGAACAGTCCATCGGTACGCCGTTGTTTGAAAGAAAAGGAGAGCAGGTAACACTTACACCTGCCGGGACGGCTCTACGCCACTACAGCCGGGAGATCATGGCACTGTTTCAGGAAACAGACCGGGTGATGAGAAGCTACCGGGATAAAAAAGGGGAACTTTTTCTCGGTGCAAGCTATATTCCGGCAAACTACGTCCTGCCAAGAATTTTGTATCAGTTCCAGCAGAAAACCCCGGATGTGCAGCTGCGTATCTCTGTGCAGCCGACACCGAAAACCGCCGAGGATATTATTATGAAAAATCTCGATATCGGAATTGTTTCCGAGCAGAATCTGTCCACCTCTAAACTTGTTGTGAAGAGGATTTTTCCGGATGATGTCGTCCTCGTCACACCGCCCGGCCATCCGCTGCTCATGACGGACTCTCTCGAGCAGGACATCGCTTCCTTCCCGCTGCTGCTGCACCAGAGCGGTTCAACGCGGGATATTGTCAACGACTGGAAAGAAGAGGCGGATTTAGACCTTCATATCGCGATGGAGCTGACCAATGTGGAAGCAATCCGCTCACTCGTGAAACTCGGCAGCGGATGTGCCATTCTTTCTTCCAGGGCTGTGGCGGAGGATGTAGAAACCGGAACGCTTGCGACACGTCCCCTTCCTTATAAAAACGCTTCCCGCTGGATTTCCCTTGTATATCGAAAAAACCGCCCGGTAACTCCGATTATGGAAGCTTTTTTTAAAGAGCTGTACAGCGGGGTGAGTTTACAACGCTGAAACGGACAGTAAAAAAGCTGTTTAAAAGGAAAAATACTGGCTGAGGATTAATAGCAGGTTTATAATGATTAATCTGGCCGAAAAGCAGACTTATGATGATTAAACATCCTCTTAATGACAAAAGCTCTCTTTATAATGATTAAACACATCCTTATAAAGTGAATACATCCCCGTATAATGATTAAAAAATCGTGTACTTCTCTTGTTTCACGCATAAGAAAAGCCTCATAAATCATTTGTGGAATCAAGCTGGGAATACTGGAGAAACGTGGTCAGACCTGACCACGTAAAGCAGCACTCCGCTGCTCCTCCCTGCTTACTTTTAAAAATCCTGTCAGTTTCTTCTATTCAACTTTTACAGTGGATACATAGGAACAAAAATACATTTCCTTCATTCCCCACGCCTGTTACACTGCTTTTTCATGACAGAAAGTATAACACTTTTGAAAAAACAGCTGAAAGGTCTAAGACTATTGACCTCCTGCCGGGTGGGACAGTCTAATTACATAGGAAATTATGTCGGCGAACTTTTGACAATCCCCCCCTTTTCTGATTAAATAAAGTAGAATATCGCCTTTTTGGGGGTATCGTTTTATTAATCTATTAAAAGGGGGAAATTGCATGAAAAAAGTTACTTCTTTATCAGCACTCATTGTTTCAGGCGCGCTTATCATGACAGCCTGCGGCGAAGATGACGCCGGCAACAACACGGTTGAGGAAAACAACGAAAATGTTTCCGGTAACGTCGACGAGGACACGGACACGAGCAATGAGGTGAATAATGCAGAAGAAAACGATGGAGGCGAAGCTGCAGGGGATGCAGACATCGGTAACATGCAGCTTGGAACCGGTTCTACAGGCGGTACTTACTACCCTCTCGGACAGGAAATTGCAACTACTCTTAACAATAACGTTGAAGGATACGACGACTTTGACATGAGTGCCGTTTCTTCCGGTGCTTCTGTTGACAATATCGTCAGCATTTTCCAGGGAGAAATGGACATGGGTATGACGGTTCACCTTCCGGCACTTGATTCCCTTACAGGAGACGGTGACTTTGAAGGCGTAGAGATCGATAACTTCGGATTCATGGGTCACATTTACCCGGAAGTTATGCAGATTGTTACTCCGGAAGGCTCCGGCGTGGAATCTGTAGAGGATCTTGAAGGCGCTTCTATCGCTATCGGACCTCCAGGAAGCGGAACGCAGGCAGCTGCGCGTCTCGTACTGGAAGCCTACGGTCTTGAAGAAGGCGACTATGACGAGTTCGAGGAAGATTTCGGTGATGCCCAGGGCCGTATCCAGGATGGACAGCTTGACGCTTCCTTTGGTCTCCTTGGACTTCCTGCAGGTGGAATTGAAGAGCTTGCTGCTTCTGCAGATGTAGACCTCGTACCGCTTAGTGATGAAGCAGTCGACTACGTAGAAGAAAACAGCGGATATGCCGGCTTCTCTATCCCGGCCGACTCCTACGACTTCCTTGATGAAGATGTTCAGGCAATTACAGCCTACGCCATTATGGTAGGTTCAACTGACACTATTGATGAAGATCTCGGTTATGAAATTACAAGAGCGATGTTCGAACACGCGGATGAAATCGCCCACCCTCAAGGGGAAAGCATGACTATCGAAGATGCGCTGCTCGGGTCTGACGGCCTGCCGATGCACCCTGGTGCGGAGCGTTACTTTGAAGAAGAAGGTCTTTTAGAAGAATAGCATACTCAGTGAGACCGGATCTTAAGCGTCCGGTCTCCTCTTTTCAAACGACAGACTGTGGATGACCAGCTCTGTCCTTCAGGACGGAACATCGACGAAAGCGCAGGAATCTTCTCCTACCCTTTCGTCGATCCAACCGCAGATTCTGCATTTTTATTAAGTGAGGTGACGTATATGACGGATCAGGACAGGAAAGAGGAATTCATGTCCGAAGAGGAAAAGAAAGACGTCCTCGCCAAATACGACAAAGAATCCTCTTTCAGACAATATCCCGGCAAATGGGCCTGGGTTATTACTTTTATCGCCGTCTCACTGACCGTATTCCACATCTGGAGAGCTTTCCCTCAGACCGGGGGTCCGCTTGTATCGATTATGCAGGGGGCAGTCCACCTTGGTACGGCGATGGGGCTGATCTTCCTTCTTTATCCTTTACACCGCGGCGGAATGCATAAAAAAGGCGTTCCCTGGTATGATGTGATCCTTGCCTTCCTGGCCATGGGATCCTGCTACTATATCCTTTTCCGCTATGACTGGATTACCGGTGCTGCCCGGATTGTCGGCTTCAGAACTATGGATATTATTGTTGCAACCATTGCGATCGCGCTGCTTTTGGAAGCGACACGACGTGCAGTCGGGCTGCCGATTGTTATTATTTCCGCACTCGCCATTTTATACGGGCTGTACGGTACGAACATACCTTACTTCGGTCACGGAGGGTTTGACTGGAGCGGTCTTTCCCGGCGTCTTTTTTATTCTTCCGACGCGATTTTCGGTACACCGATCCAAATCTCCTCCACCTATATATACTTATTCCTGTTTTTCGGGGTCATGCTGACGAAAACCGGGGTCGGCCAGTACTTTAACGATCTCGCTTTCGGGCTGACCGGAAGATTTACAGGCGGTACAGCTAAAGCTGCCGTTGCGGCTTCTGCTATGCAGGGAACAGTTACAGGAAGCTCCGTAGCAAATACTGTAGCTTCGGGTTCCTTTACAATCCCGATGATGAAACGTGCAAAGTTCCGACCTGAGTTTGCGGCGGCAGCGGAAGCCTCCGCTTCCACCGGTGGACAGATCATGCCGCCGATCATGGGGGCCGCCGCCTTTATCATGGCGGAATACGTATCGACGGTATCATACAGTGACATTATCGTTATTGCTATTATTCCTGCCGTGCTTTATTTTTCCGGGGTGTTTATGGGCACCCACTTCGAGGCGAAGCGTTACGGCATCCACGGGCTTTCGAAAGAGGAGCTGCCTTCCCGTAAAGGTCTCCTGAAAGGATCGTATCTGCTTCTGCCGCTCGTCATTATCGTGACGATGCTCGTTAACGGGTTCACACCGACGTATGCAGCTCTCACTGGTATTGGTGCTGCTTTACTCGTCAGCTATGTACGTAAAGAAAACCGAATGAGGCCGAGAGATATACTCGATGCGCTGGAACAGGGTGCGAAAGTAGCCCTCCCGGTAATCGCAGCGTGTGCGTCGGCCGGGATCATCGTGGGTACGGTTGTATTCACGGGACTCGGCGGACGAATTGCCGGTGGTCTGATCGCTATTGCCGGTGAAAATCTCTTCCTGCTTCTCTTCTTTACGATGATTGCATGTATTCTTCTCGGTATGGGTCTGCCGACAACGGCGAACTATGTTGTTACAGCATCCATGGCCGCTCCGGCACTGATTAACTTCGGTGTACCGGAAGTTGCTGCACACTTTTTCGTATTCTACTTTGGTATCGTGGCGGATATCACTCCGCCGGTTTGTCTCGCGGCCTACGCCGGGGCCGGAATAGCCAAAGCGAACCCGATGAGGGCCGGGGTGAACGCCTTCAAGCTCGCCATTGCCGGATTTATCATACCGTACGTATTTGTCTATAATCCCCAGCTGCTGCTGGTGGATGCGACCTTCTGGAACGTTGTCCTGCTGCTCATTACCTCCCTGCTTGGAATGGCAGCGGTAAGCGCAGTAATGATGGGCTACTTCTTCAATACGTTCAAGATTTATGAACGGCTGCTGCTGCTCGCGGCCGGGATTATGCTGATATATCCAGGCAATATGCTGATCGAGGGAAGCGGATTCGTCCTGCTCGTCCTCATCGCACTAGTACAGACATTACGCAAACGTAAGAGCAGCAAGTAAATAACTGATTTGAAGGAGCCGGAAGCTGATTCCGGCTCCTTTTTTGTAGTTTGAACCTTGCGG
Source organism: Bacillus sp. (in: firmicutes) (assembly GCA_003560495.1). Taxonomy (GTDB): domain Bacteria; phylum Bacillota; class Bacilli; order Bacillales; family Salisediminibacteriaceae; genus Alkalicoccus. The sequence goes on from PWLM01000187.1 coordinate 5,724, forward strand.
AGGGACCGGTGGTTTTTTTCGAGGCCGGTGGACGGGATGATTCATGGCCGGCGTATAATGATTAATCTGCAGCTTTCCCCCTTTTATAATGATTAATTCTCCCCTTATAAAGTTTAATAAGCTCCCGGTAATGACAGCAAAACCGCTTATCCTGATTAATTCCTCCCGAAACGTCCCTGCCCCGGTCCGGCCGCCGTTATCCCTGACGGAACGCCTCTCTTCCACCAATTCAGCGCCCTCCTCCAGCAGAACTTTCGCCCGAATAAAAACGCCGGCGGAAGCCTCCGCCGGCGCAGTACTATTTATCATAAAACACGTCAAATGTATCCCACAGTCCTTCGAGCTCCTCCAGCCGTTTTGTTACTTTTTCGTGCTCCGAGCGGGTAAGAGCGGTGATCAGGGCACTGGATACACTCATCGGTGCTGCAAACGAATCGATAAACGAGTTGATTTCCGTCGCTGCAATCATGTGCTTGTTTCCGTACGGATACAAAGGACTCAGAAGATGGTCGGTCATAACGATCGTATTCGCCCCGCGGGACTGGACGTATTTCATCACTTCCACGGTCCGTTTCGTATAGCGGGCAAATCCGAGGCCGAGGACGACATCGTTTTCGGTAATGTCGAGCAGGTGCTCCGATACGCCGTCTGCCTCCTGGAGCAGTTCTGTATTCTGCAGCACAAGGTCAAGATAAAAGGCGAGATAGGAGCCGATGCTTGCGGCGCTCCGGTAGGCGACGATATAAATCCGGTCCGCGTGGACGAGATCTTCGACGATCGCTTCAAATGTTTCCGGCTGAATCTGTCCGAGGGTCGTCTGCAGGTTATCCATGTCGTCCTGAAGAACTTCTGTCAGCACCTGGTCGGAGCGTCCGCTTCCTTCTGTCGTCTTCTTCAAAACTTCCGCGGACGTCAGTTTACGCTGCAGTGCTTCCTGGAGATGCCGCTGCAGGTCCGGGTAGCCTTTATAGCCGAGACCTGTGGCAAAGCGCACTACTGTGGCGCCCCCGACCTCCACTTTTTTTGCCAGCCGGGAAGCTGTTAAAAACGGGGCAGACTCCCTGTTTGCAATTAAATATTCCGCAATTTTTTTGTGTGATTTACTCAGTGATTCCTGGCTGCGGCTGATTTTCGCAAATACGTCATTTTCTTCGGGCATGCTTCCTCCCCCTTTCTTCTATTCCTATTCTAGCGGAAAAAAGTGCCGTATGCGAACCCTTCAAAAACGCTTTATTTATGAAATTATCCATTCACTATTTAACAAAAATTAAAAATATTATCCATTTTTGACCAATTCAGAAGACTGTGTTTAAATGAGCGTATATCATATGAAAGGGGTGCTGCACATGGCACAGCC
>PWLM01000157.1 GCA_003560495.1 Bacillus sp. (in: firmicutes)
ATAAGCTCCTTCTCTTACCGGTGGAAGCTTGGGCCGTGGGGCTGGTCTTCAGCTGTTTGGCCTGTGCCGTGGTCTGACTGCGCTTTTTCCCACCGGCGTCTGCGCCGTTTCGGAGGAAAATCATCTCTTTATTGAAGAAAATGGCTTTTAGAAGAGAAGTTTTTCATAGCAGAAACTTTTTTTAATTTCCCTGCCGCAGCCGCAGGGACGACTCCTGGGCGATCTAGGCCGAGGCGAAGATCCGTTTAGGAAGAAATTAGTTGAGCCCGGCCCGCCCGGAAAGCGTCCCGGAAGGCGAAAGCAGGGCAGTGTCTATTTATACATGAAAATATACTTTATCAACAGCCTGAACCCCGGCAGACCGTAATTGGTCTGCCGGGGTTCAGTTTGTGAAACAGATGTCTGAAAAGGACCTCTTAAGTCCCTTTCTTAATTAGATGCGGGGGTCATAAGGAGGAACGTTTTGGCTGGACGGCTCTTCGTCATTTGTTTCAGAAGAAGTGCTGCTTTCTACTTTTGCTGCTTCTTTTACTCCCTGTAGTTCCTCCTTTGCTTCCTCGCCTGTCGTATTTTTCATTTCCTTTAATTCTTCCCCTGCGTCTTTTGCTGTAGAAACAACGTTTTCCATCTGATCTTTTACCTGCTGCGTCTGATTTATCAGGTCTTTCCCCTGATTTTCATAAATCTCCTGCAGATCAGAAGCTCCAGTTTTTACAAGTTCCACTACCCGTTGAAACCCGGCTTTTAGTTCTTCTTTATCAATCTGCTCATTTGCTTCCTGTGCTTTTTCCTTAAGTCCCTGTGTCTCGCCTGAGCTGCTTTGATCCGAACGTTTTGCCAGCCAGAAAATAATTCCCACCACCGCTAATACGAGCAGGGTTATCGGGGTAATGATTTTACTTTTCGATGTTCCTGTATTTCCGTAATTTGTACTCATTCTGTCTCCTCCTGAATTAAATGTTGTAGAAAGCCGCATAAAAATGATGCCGCTTTCCCGATTCTTTTCTTACTTCTTTGTATTTACCGTTTACGAAAGAACTAAAACCTTTTCCTTGCTTATGCATCATGTTGGCTGTTAAACACAGCTTCCCCTAACGGTAATGGAAGAGGCAGCTACTCCATTAAGCTTCTGGTCTCCCGTGAATTAAGATAATAATTAAAGGTCTTCAGGAAGTCTGCTGTTATTACTTCTCTCCTTACTGCTCATAATTCATACAAAGATGGAATACGCAATAGTCAGTGCAAAACCGATCAAAACTGTGCCCAGACTGCGTTCTATCGATCGGCTGTACTTGATATAGATCGTACGGCACGTCTTCTGAGAAATCCCGACGGCAAACAGCGTATAAAATCCGGCGACAAGTGTTAAGATGACTCCCCCGTACATCCAGTTGACGAGCATCGGCACGCTCCCCTCCACGAGCTGGGAAAAAACACTCAGAAAAAACAAAATGGAATTCGGGTTAAAAAAGTTACACATAAACCCTTTGTAAAAACTCGATTTCGCAGGAAAATGTCGGGCACTTGCTGTCGCATTTATTTTATTATCCGGCCGGGAAGCCCCCCGCACCGCTTTGTATCCAAGATAAATTAAATAGGAGGAGCCTGCTGCCCGGATCACGTCCAGCAGAAACGGAAACTTTTGAATGACAATACTGAAGCCTGATATTATTATGAAAATTTGAATAAGAACTGCTGCGGAGACTCCCAGTGCGGTAAAAATTCCATGTCTTCTTCCGTACTGCAGGCTGTTTTTAACGAGCAGAACAAAGTCCGGTCCCGGCAGAAAAGCAGCGACCAGACCGATAATAACAGCGTCTATTAAAAACATTACACTTCCCCCTTCCATTGCTTTTTTTGTCATAAAATGACTATAATACAAGCATTAGCTTAAGTAAAACTCATGTTTTTCATGTTTTAAATGAGTAATACTCATGAAAGGAGCCGAAGTTTTGAATATTTCTCAGCTGGAAGTTTTTCTCCGTACAGTGGAACTAGGCAGTCTAACGAAAGCCGCAGCAAAGATGAATTATACGCAGTCGGGCATCAGCCATACGATTAAATCAATGGAAACAAAGTACGAAACGACGCTTCTGATCAGAGACCGCTCCGGCGTCCGGCTGACGTCTGCCGGGAGGGAACTGCTTCCTTATATGCAGGCCGCCTTCAGCAGCCACCGCCTGCTGATGGAAAAAGTACAGGAAATGCACCGGATGGAGTCCGGGCTGATACGGGTCGGTACGTTTACGAGCGTGTCTTCGCAGTGGCTCCCCGGCATCATTCAGAAGTTCAAAGCTGATTACCCGAAAGTTCATTTCGAACTGCTCCACGGAAACAATGATGAAATCGAGCACGGCATCGCCTCCGGACGGCTCGACTGCGGTTTTATGAAACTGCCGGCAGCGGAAAATCTGCACACGATTTTTCTCCGGAGAGATCCGATGGTCGCCGTTCTTTCCGAAGACCATCCTTTTGCTGAAAAAGCCTCTTTTCCGGTAAAAGCGCTCGAACAGTTTCCTTACATTGAAATTGACGAAGGAATTGAAAACGAAATTACCCGTGTTTTTTCGGAGCATCATATCCGGCCGGACGTGCACTATACGCAGAAAGACGATTACGCGGTGATCGCCATGGTCGAAAAAGATCTGGGCATCACTCTTCTTCCGGAGCTTGTATTAAAAGACTCTGTCCGAACCGTTGTATGCAGACAGTTAACTGTGCCTTCTTTCCGGGATATCGGGATTGCCTCCACCGGGGAAAATCCTGCATCGGGGTTAACGAGTGCCTTTCTCCGCTGCACCCAGGAGTGGGTGGAAGAGGAATACGGCAGGCAGTTGTAAAGGTTCAAAACGATAGATCCATTGCAGCGCAAGGTTTCTGTAATTTTCATCATGTTTCTTCATTTCTTTTTTAAAGTTCAGTATCAAGAAGCTCCGCTTTAGTTCCAGCCGAAATCTTCAGACTTTTTCCTGCTTGGTCCGGCTTTCGCTTCGTTTTTTATATGAAAATTCCCCGGCTTAAAAAATCTATGAAACGATGAATCCCTTGCGGCTCATAGATTCTACAATTTGAAGGATACTTTTTTAATTATTTATAAAGGGAACTCTGATTACTTCAACAGATCATCTGCATCTTCACCAGAAAAAGAATTTTTAATTGAAAGATACATTTCTCGAGGTTTCATTCATTACTAACAGAGGAAAATGTAATTAAATACCAGAATGCAAAAAGGAGGAAAATTTATGAAGAAGCAGGTGCTGTTTATTCACAGCGCAGGACCTCAAAGGCTTCATGAGGGAAGTACTGGTTTAACAACATATTTAAAAGAGTCTCTCGGGGACGAATTTTATTTTTCCGCTCCGGCGATGCCCGCTCCAGAAAACCCTGCTTACTCTCCCTGGAAAGCCCGCCTTGAAAAAGCCCTTGCCGAACTGGACGGGGAAGTCATTCTTATCGGCCATTCCCTTGGAGGGTCTGTTCTGCTGAAGTATCTTTCGGAGACTACTCACCCGCCGGACGCGGCCGCATTATTTCTTGTTGCTTCGCCGTACTGGTCAGAAGAAACCGGATGGGAATCAGACGATTTCGCTCTGTTGAATGATTTTGCTTCCAGGCTTCCTGCCATCGGGCGCCTGGTTCTGATTGGCAGCCGGAACGATGAAATTGTGCCGTCCTCCCACCTTGAGCTGTACAAACAAAAGCTTCCGCAGGCAGAACTCCGTCTCCTAGACAGCGGGGACCACCTGTTTCGGCACGGGCTTCCTGAACTTTTGGAAGAGATAAAAAAACTATAGAGCACCTGTGTTCCCCGATTAACTCTCCCCTTTACGGCTGTACATTTCGTAAGCAATATACCCGCCTAACAAACCGATCCCGGCGCCGAGACCGATGTTTGACAGGAAGAACCCCGGAAAAAATATACCAATAAATATAGATACAGTAACACCGGCTATCATACCGAGGGGGATTAAGCTGTCCAGCATCGTCTGCGCTTCTTTTGTTTTTTTCCTGCCGAGGGTGCCTTTTTTGGCCTTCTGCTTCATTCGAATAACGACAAACACAGCAATAATCCCTACGATAATAAGCGGTAGAATTGTCCACGCGGTATTCCAAACGTCGCCTGTCATGGAATATTCTCCTTTCGTACACCTTTCCGGCTTCCTCTGAGTCTGGCTGTATACAGGTTAATTAAGCAGAATAAGTAAACTATTATTTTCTCTTGTTGAAAAAAAGTAATAGAAAGAAATCGAGAGCCTCCTGGTATAAAGAAGGCCTCAATTGTAAAGCTCTGCCTCGATACGTTGAAAAAAGGGGGGTTCAACGCAGCAACAGGCAACATTACCCGAACATTTTAATAAGAACAGCTTATCGTATTCAATCACAGGGGTCCCCCCCGGGTCACGTCAGCTTTTTATCGGAAGATTTGGGTCCTTGGACTTCAGACTGTAAGCAAAAGGAGTAACTACAAAGCCAAGCGTTATAATTGCTGAATACAAAACGAAGAAACCAGCTATCGATAAATCGATGAACAAATTTATTATGAGTGGTGATACAGCAGCAAGAAGGATGAGGGAAAGGTGCATTTTGTGAGTATGTATGAACTGCTTTTCCCTGCAGTGTGGACAATATGTATATTCGTAAAAAAACCGCTGGGCACGTAAGGACTGAGTCCACGTTAACTGCGAACTGCAGGATTCACATGTTGGTAATGCAGGTTTCACGAGTAACCACCTCCTAAAACAAATAAAGATTGAAGCTGAACGGAAAAAATAATCGTTTGAGTAAAAAATCTACTTCGGAATCCCGACGCTGTCCATTCGGGAAATGTCCTGATGCAAAAACAGCCTGTCTTTTACCTATACAGATACTTTAAAATTACTTTCAGCATTATCGTATCATAGTTTTCACGACTGGAATTAAATCCCCTTTTCTTTCATTTCAATAATTGCCACAGCACCCGGAAATTAACACACCAAAAAAACTCCGCACCTGCAGACTGCCTGCGGTACGGAGCTTTTGTCAGCCGGTCTCTTTCTTTTTCAAAAAACTGTTCCAATAAATCAGCAGCCGGGTAAATAGAACATTTTTTATTGCTGCTTAATCCTGATCAATCACTTCCACCATGTCTTCCTCGGTTCCTTCTGTAAGCTCCATATCGTCCGGCACTTCGAATAAGGATTCATCAAATTCCGGATTGATTTCAAAGTCGAGCACTTCCTCGCTCAAATCCGTATCCACTTCGTCCGAAGCATTTTCTCCTTCGATCTCTACTTCCATGTCTTCATCCATATCATGGCGTACCTGTATATAGTTTTCCTCCTCAAACCAGCGGTCCTCTGTCGTTTCCCCGTCCACTTTCAGGGCGTGGGTGTTGTAGTCGTTTATTTCTTCTTCCCCTTCATAATGAAGATATGCTTCTTCCAGCATGGTTTCATACTGCCCGGCTTCCATGCGGAACCAGAGCGTGTCTTCTGTCGGAGGAGCAGGGGTCTCGTAGCGTACCGCTTCGTCGTCCCCTTCTCTGTAGATGATCGAATAATCCGGATCATCGAGGTCCGTGAACGTATACAGCGGTTCCTCATGTTCGTCATCTTCCTGAACCGTATGAATAAAGATTTCTCCATCTTCAATAAAAATGGACTGTTTTTCTACCATGGAATCCACGGAAACTTCCTGGTAGGAGCTGTCCATTTCTTCCAGTGTCGCCAAAGCTTCTTCCAGAACTTCCACCGCTTCTTCGTCCTGTTCGGGTTCGCTGCCTTCCTCTGTTTCTTCCTCATTGTTTGCTGCAGTCTCTTCTTCCACCTCGGTGTTATCCGTTTCATTTTCACCCGCATTATCGTTTCCGCATCCGGCAAGAAGCAGGACTCCGGTACAGCTGAGTATGTAGTACTTTTTCATTATAAATGCGTCCTTTCCTATGTAAAGAATAATTACTGCTCTTAAAGAACTACCCTGAATGCAGGAAAGCAAACTTAGTATAGGTATAATTACTATATAACCTTTCGTAACTTCAGTTTTTCTGAAACACTGGCGGTACCAGTTTAATCACCCACTTCTTCTCGTTTCCACTTCACGTAGTTATAAATAAGCTGACTCAAAAAAGTCACCAGGAGAAGAACACCGAGCGTAATATAAAGCTGTTCTGCCCAGTCTGTTATGTAGTACAGAAGAATAATGGCAATAAGCGATATAGGCAGACTTATCCACGTCCGGATCAGTTTTCTCCGGTAGCTCAGCTTAAAATAATTAAATACCCAGCCTTTATCTTTCTTCGTTTTGTTCCGATATAATACGGCGAAAACTATCAGTAGAAGTGAAATGACGAAAAAGTTGATTATTAAAAGAGTAAAATAGTCCATGAAAAGAAAAACTCCTCTCTTAAACATTCTTTTTATCCGCTTCTTCCACTCTTTCCTTTTTCATAAACCTGACGTCACGGTAACCTTCCAATTAATTGAAATGAACTATTTTCTCGCGTATACTTTCCCATAAGTTACGTACAGACAAAAAATTCCTCGCAGAAACGGGGATAATCCAGGGAGAGATTATTATCAAATACATATCAATCGCCGCAGGCAGTGCTGTATTTCTGCTCGCCGGATGCAGCAACACACCGGAAGATGAAATTGAGGAACTTGGCAGCGAATACGGACTTGATGTACACGTTTTGGAAGAAACTGATATGGAAAGCGGCGAAATGGCCGAGCTGGATGAAGAAGGAGCAGAAAGGTTGTTCCAGTACATCAGCAATGCTCTGGAAGACGGTACAGAGGAAGGTGACAGCGATGTCGCTTACACACCGGAGCTGGAAGAGCCGGTGGACGATCCGGGCACCAGCGGGGTTCATATAGCTTTTCTGGAAGGAGTAAATGAAGGAGAGTCTACTGAATTCGAGCGCACTATCCATTTCAGATATGAACTGGAACAGGGAGCGGAAGAAATTGCTCCAGATACGATCTATGTGGACCAGCTTTCAGCCGTCGCAGCCGGTATGCCCGGATTTGAATGGGACGAGATCCATACGAGCGCCCATTACGTTGAAGACAACGGTGAGGTCGAGTTTTACACGTCCGGC
>PWLM01000216.1 GCA_003560495.1 Bacillus sp. (in: firmicutes)
AGCAGATGGGACCCCTGTGAAGCAAACATGGCGGCGATCGCTGCATATAAAAAGAAAATCTGTGAGGAGGCAAAGAAGGGAATAAGTGTATTCTTCAATATTTTTTCTTTTTCTCTTAAAAAAAAGCGCGTGAGATTTGCCGCTGCAAACGGCAGGAATAAAAATAATACTACTTCAATCAATGTCGTTAATTCAAAAGTTTCCATCGTTCCGGAAAAGATGAATAAATAGACGGGAAGCAGCGTCACCTGCAGCAGTAAATTAACAGGTAAAATAGACGTAGAGAGGGGCATATTTCCTTTAGCTGTAGAAGTGAAAATCAAATACCAGTCCGTACATGGCGTAACGAGTAATAAAATAAAGCCGAGCCAGATGGCAGGGTGGTCTGCTAAAAAAACGGCTCCGAGCCCCCATGCTAATAAAGGGGTCCACAAAAAGTTGAGAATAACACTTGTACTTAAAAAATTTATTTTTGTAAAAGCTGTTTTAATTCCTCTTAATGGAATCGTTAAAAACAGTCCATACAGCATAAACAATAGAAAGGGCAGAATAAAAGATCCGGCATACTGTTCAAAAAAAGCGACCTGCCCAAGAAGCAGACCGGCACCGGCAGCAACTAACATTAGAATAGGCTGTAATCTCTCCATAACACGCATCTGTGAAACTCCTTTAGCTTCGTTAACGGTGCATTATATACCGCTGATTCCTAATGTACGCTGTTTTTTAAAACGATGCACGGGAAAGATCCATTTTGACCGATAAATTTGGAAAAACATGCTTTTTTCAATCAATGCCGGAGAAACTTCCGCATGGTACAATTTGGGAAAGGAGGGACGGCTGATGAAAATCATTCAATCATCCTGTATCGGTATATTGTTATCAGCATGTGTTCCACAGAATGCCACGCAGGAGGCGCTGGAAGAAACCGGCAATCCGGAGCCCGCAGATATACTACAGAGCAGTCCGGAGGCTGATATTTTATACTACGACAGGATTGTTTACTCCAATGCGACGGATCTGGAACATTACGATATTGATGACTACGAAAAAGGAGAACTTCTCGGGGAAATCGAAAACACTTCCGCTGATCCTCATGATTTTAATGAATGGACAGCTTCCGTCCTGCCGGAAGGGACGGAATTGTACGCGGCAGAAGAAGGCCATCCGGGTGGAGTCATTATCGCAGACACCGGGGAGGAAGAAATTTTGTATCATCCGCTCATCGAAGGATAAAAAAGGAGGAAGCTATGGACATCAAAGAATTAACGGAAGACGAGCTCGTGCCAATGAACCTGCTTTTACTAGCGGATCCTTCCAAGCAGATTGTTGAAGCGTATGTTAAGAGAGGCCGGTGCTTTACAGCACAGGAAAACGGGGGAGTAGTCGGTTCGTATGTCCTCCTGCCGACAAGACCGGGGACAGTGGAACTCGTGAACATTGCGGTACTGGAAGAGTATCAAGGGCAGGGCACCGGCAGAGAGCTTGTCCTGCACGCAGTGAATGAAGCTAAAAAAGCCGCATTTAAAACGCTGGAAGTCGGTACGGGAAATTCCAGTATCGGCCAGCTGGCGCTCTACCAGAAGTGTGGATTCAGAATCACCGGTGTGGACCGCGATTATTTTGTGAAGCATTACCCCGAGCCGATTGTGGAAAATGGAATTCTCTGCCGGGATATGGTCCGTTTATCGCTCGATCTGCAGCCACAGGGCGTAAAATAAAGGACATTAGTAAAGGGGACGAAAACAATGCTTGGATATTACAATCAGCTTTCTTCCGAAGTATATGATCTCGATAAACCTGTCGGCCGTTCGTTTGGCGACGTGGAATTTTATACAGACAGACTCGCCTCCTGCAGAGGAAAGGTTCTGGAACCGGGAGTCGGTACCGGCCGGCTGCTCGTACCGCTGCTTGAAAAAGGAATCGCTGTGAGGGGGTTTGACGCATCGGAGGAAATGCTGAACATCTGCCGTCATCACTGCAAGGAAAAAGGACTGCACCCAACACTCTGGGAAGAAAAAATGGAGTCGTTTTCGTCTTCAGAGATGTACGAAGCGATCATCGTGCCGACCGGTACATTTCTCCTGCTTTACGAAAGAGAAACAGCCGTTCAGGCATTAAAAAATTTTCACCGTCACCTTTCGGACGGGGGACGTCTGATTCTCGATATATTCCTGCAGGCCGGTACGACCGTGGGCAGAACAGTGGAGAAATCGTGGGAAACAACTGCCGGCGATATCATCACGCTGACAAGCCGCGTCGTCGAAGTTGATCATATTAACCAATATACCGTTACGCACAACCGGTACGAAAAATGGCGTCACGGCAGACTCGTTCAGTCGGAGCTGGAACGTTTTCCTGTCCGCTGGTTCGGAGTGGAAGAGTTCCGGATGCTGCTGGAGCAGACAGGATATACGGATGTGATTATCTCCGCCGATTACCGCTTCAGAAAATATCCAACGGGGGCAGACGAAGTTATCACATTTGAAGCTTCTGTCCGTAAAGAAAACAGCTGAAGAATCATTTCAAAAGGCTGTCTTGAAAATAAAATATAGACAAAGGGATCGTCCGCTTTCGTTTCCACGGGGAGGCTTTCCGGGCGGGCCGGCCTCAGCTAATTCCACCCTCCTTCCGTCGGATGGAGTGGATCTTCGGTTCGTCCTTCATCGCTCCGGAGTCCCCCCATGTCTCCTGCAGCTTCCGGTAAAAAGACAACGGTCTTTCTTCATTATAAGTATGAAACAGGGAATTGCGCATCCCACAATATTGAAGAATATTTACATTTATGATGGTTTAAAAACTTTGCATAAGTGAAAGCTCCGGGTTGTTTTTTGAGAGTGACTGCGTCTCTTTACACTACCGAGGAGAAAGCAGGCGGCGGTCCTTCCATCTTGGAGGATCCGCGCTTCCGCAGATGTCTCTGTCCTGACAACGGTTTTACGGAATTAAAACAGCGCTAATATGAAGCAGAAACATTACTTCTTTATGAAAAAATGTTTTTATCCAGACACCAACAATACTTTAACATAGTGTTTCAAAAAGAAGGTTGAGGAGGATAAAAGAGGGAAACACATTTAGTAGAGGGGGTAAATATATGATAAGAAATATTTTATTCTACCTTATTATTTTCGCCATTATTGTGACTGTCGTACGGATAATTTAACGGAGTTACGAGCTGCAGAATGTCCCCAATAGTCAAGAACAGCAGAAATTACATAGTTTATCTTTCGGGAGGGAGCGGCAGTGGAAGACGAACGGAAGTATATCGGATTTAAGAAACGGTTTGCTGCATTCGTGATAGACTACGTGCCAATCTCCATTATATTTATGACCATAGCTTATAACGTGGAAGGCACATTTACTGTAGAAAATGTTCCGGAAGTTTACGGTTTTTACCTGACCGCACTTGCATTGTATTTTATTATTTTCCCTGTAACACCTATGCAGGGAACTCCGGGAAAATACATTTTGAACATCAAAATAATTAATCACGCAGGAAAGCGTATTTCACTTATCCGGTCTATCGGAAGATTTTTAGCAGAAATAATATCGTACACGCTGTTAGGACTAGGGTATATTATGATTGCCGTTTTAAAAAGGAGCACCGGACTGCATGATCTGCTTGCAAAAACATATGTTGTTCAGAGAAAAAACGGTGAAAGCGGACAGAGCACATGATAAAGCATTGGAGAGGATGAAGCACCATGAGCAGTTATTCAATTCAGGAATTTATGGAAAAGACCGAGCGCAGCGAAAGACCATCGGAGATGTTCGGGCTTCAGTCAGAACGTATTTTGGAAATCGATCTGACAGACAACGTATGGGCAAAAATGGGGACGATGATAGGCTACACGGGAGATATTAAATTTGAACGCGAACGCGCTCTGGAGCACGGAGTGGAGAGAGCGGTTAAAAAAACGTTTACTGATGAAGGCGGCGAACTGATGAAAGCATCCGGTCGCGGCCGCTTATTTCTTGCGGATCAGGGAAAACGCGTGACGATTCTCGATCTTGGAAGCCAGCAGCTTACAGTGAACGGCAACGATCTGCTTGCGTTTGAGCCGTCCATCGACTGGGACATCGAATTTATGCGGAAAGCTGCGGGTATGATGGCGGGAGGTCTCTTTAACATTACGCTTCAGGGTGAAGGGAAAATTGCCGTAACGACGTACTTCGAGCCCCTTACACTTCCTGTAACCAGTGACCAGCCGGTGTTTACTGATCCATCAGCAACCGTTGCCTGGTCAGGCGGGTTGACACCGGAATTTCATACGGACATCAATTACCGCACCTTTCTCGGAAAAGGAAGCGGGGAGTCTATTCAAATGAAATTTTCCGGCGACGGATTTGTGATTGTACAGCCTGGATTTGAAACGGAATAAATAAATGAAAGAGCGGTCCAGAGTATATCGGACCGCTTTTTTGTGCTGCGAATCATAAATGATTACGTCTGCGGAAGGTCACAAGTCTGGTAGAAATATATGGGAAGCTGGTAGAATTGTGCGAATGGTTGGTATTATTATCCTTTATTGGAAGAATTAAAGTGGCGGTTGGTAGAATTCCGTACGTGGGTTGGAACTATTCCGAAAAAAATTGGTAGAATTCCACGGCCGTTTGGAAGAATTGCTGTGCCAATCCTCCTCGTCAGATCCATACACATCATATCCACCATTTAAAAAAGGTTCAGGACGGTTTGCCCTGAACCTTCACAGATCTTGTTCCCTTCTTTTGAGTCACGTATTCCTGGTCTTTCTGACTTTTTTCTTTCTTATCCTCCTGCGTTTTCTTCACTTTATCTTCATATTTGTCCAGTTTACTCTGTACCCGCATAATGTGCCGGGAAAGTCTGCCTTTTATCTGAGCGGCCTGGAGACGCTGCTCGTTGCCTTTTTTCATTCTATAAGTGTTTCGTTTAACCGCTCTTTTGGATGAATAGGATGTTATCCCTGCTTCTGCTTCTTTTACCTGCTGCCATGCGGACATTTCGATTTCACTCTCCTGATCAAACGCTGCGTAAAGCTGGTTGATTTTCTTTTTTGTACGGGAAATTTTCTTTTCATTGCTCGTTTTGAGTACCATGATGAAACCTCCTTAAAAGTACAATTTGTTAAGAATAGTATAATGTGAACGCGAGTGAAAGTCCTTATAAAATTGCTTTATTTTACAATTTTACTTTCTTCATCACGGTTCTTTATAAATACACAAAGTATTTAACGATTGTAATATGAAAAAAGAAAATGACAGCCAGAAAAGTAGGGGAGCGGTGCAGCGGTCTGAATAAAAGTTGTAAAACAGCAAAAATGCGCAACGTAAAAAGGCTGAACCTTTAAAAACAGGCACAGCCTTTGCAGATAAAAAAATGCATTCTTCTTCTTTTATGAGACATGCCTGCTGCGCCGGTTAGTTCGGGTTCATGCCGCCGTCTACAGTGTACTGGCTGCCGGTGATATAAGAAGCTTTGTCAGAGGCTAAAAACAGCATGACCTGGGCAATTTCCTGTGCTTCCGCGTACCTTTTCATCGGAACGGCTGCCGCAAAACCTTCATGAACGCCTTCCGGATCGGCAGGGTTAATGCCTGATTCAATCGCCCGCATCATCCGGGTATTAACCGGCGCCGGACAAACAGAGTTGACCCGTATGCCGTGGTCAGCCGTTTCCAGGGCAGCCGTCCGTGTCAGCCCGATCACCGCATGCTTGGAAGCAATATAGGAGGCCATTCCAGGGGAACCGATCAAACCGCCGACAGAAGCTGTGTTAATGATCGATCCGCTTTTGTTTTTCGCCATCACTGGGATGACATGCTTCATTCCTAACAATACCCCTTTTACGTTGACCCTGGTCACTGCTTCAAAGTTGGACACGTCTGTTTCTGTGATCATCTGATACTTTCCTTCAATTCCGGCGTTGTTTACAAAAACGTCGATCTTTCCGAGTTTATTCTCTGCAAATTCCACAAATTTTTTCACATCATCTTCTGAAGAGACATCTGCGGCAATACCATAACAAGTGCCGTGTTTCTTCAATTTTTCGACACCCTCATTGACGGCTTCTTCCTTTAAATCGACTATGACAACAGATGCTCCTTCCTCTAAAAAAGCCTGCGCTGCAGCCAGTCCAATCCCTCCGGCGCCGCCCGTAATGACGGCACCTTTACCTTGAAGACTCATCATTATCCCTCCCTCATTGAGTGATACTTTTATTATAATCTGAATATTCAGTTAATGTAAAAAAAACAGCCTGCTAAAAAAGTTCATTTTCAGCTGTTCGAGAAAGCCGGCAATGCTTTCTGCAGACTGCACATAAACATATGTAAGAAGAAGCAGTGCAAGCAGCTGAAAGATAAGGGTACTCTGAAAAAGAAGGTTCTGCTGGGATTGGATTTCATTGATCAGGAGAATCGGCCCAAGTTCGAAGGAAGAGTCTTTCTCATTGATAAGAATAGTTTCAGTTGCATCACTTATTCTCCGCTGGATTTCCAAAACACCATCTTTTCTTTCATAGGCATTGTTGACCGGAGATAGGAAGCGGACACTACGGCCAGCGGCAGAATAAAAAGAAGTAGGATAAGGGCGGCTAATCTTTTCAAAGCAGGTTTCCTTTATTCTGCCGTCTTAAACAACAGGAAGCTGTTTGTTATGGGAAGGTACGCTGATTGGGTACGGAGTTTTTCCTGTGATTCCAGGCGACAGCTGAGAGAAGCGTCCACCCGCAGACGAGAAGAAAATACGGCGGGCGGTCTATATAAAATAGAGAAAACAAGGTGAGCGGGACGAGAATAATTCCACCCGCGATAACCGTCTGCATATCTTTTTTAATGCCGGACGTTTTGTTGATTAACACATAAACGAGAAGGAAGGGTAAGCCCCCTAAAAGGAAACCCGCAGTAAGCAGGTGGAGGTAGCTGCTTCCGGCAAGTTCCAGCAGCTGCTCTACTGTTACCATACGACAGGCACGTCCTCAAGAATCTCCTCTGGATCGAGCGGCACGAACCAGTCATCCGAAACAGAAAACTGTACTTCTTC